>NZ_JBHYKM010000154.1:0-14610 GCF_042741435.1 Streptomyces sp. NPDC058955
GGACGTTCACGACACGCTCGTGAACTTCCCGCCCTCGCCCGCGTACAGCGTCGTCGTCTGCCGCGTGAACGCCCCGCTCGTCGTGCCGTTCGAGCGGTAGACGTACGTGCCGCCGGGGCCGTACGCGATCAGGTCCGGGCGGCCGTCGTTGGTGACGTCGCCCGCGCCGACGAGCTGGCTGAAGCCGCCCCAGCCGCCGCCGATCCGGACGCGCGGGAGGAAGGAGAAGCCGTTGGACTGGTACAGCCAGAGGACGCCGTCCTTGTCACGCGCGATCAGGTCGCCGCCCTCGTCGCCCACGATGTTCCCGACGGCTGTCAGCTGGTTGTAGACGCCCCAGCCGCCGCCCACCCGGATCCGCGGGGCGTACGGCTTGGCCGCGTCGCCGATGCCCCGGTAGTACCAGAGGACGCCGGAGGTGTCGATGGCGAACAGGTCCGCGTAGGCGTCCGTCGTCATCCAGTCCGAGCCGCCCGCCAGCTTGCTGTAGACGCCCCAGCCGCCGCCGACCCGCACGCGGGTGGCGAAGGTGCCGTCGCCCTTGCCGGTGTAGGACCAGAGCACGCCCGAGCCGTCGAGGGCGATCAGGTCGCCGGCGGCGCCGCCGCCGATGTTCCCGGCGGCCTCGATCTGCTTGTACGTGTTCCAGCCGGTGCCGATCTTCGTCCGCTTGGCCGGCTTCGCCTGGCCGCCGACCGGCCAGTCGTACAGGTCGTCCCGCCACAGCACACCGGCGGCGTCCCGGGCGAGGAGGTCCGTGGAGCCGTTGTCGTTGAAGTCGTGCAGGTTGGCCGAGCGGGACACGGTGAGGGTGCCGGTGACCGGCGCCGCGCTGGTGCCGTCGGCGCCCTTGGCGGTGATCTGCCAGGTGTAGGCGCCGTTCGGGGCGCTGATGCCGTCGATGATCCCGTTCCAGGAGTACGCGAAGCGGGGCTCCCCGTGCACGGGCGGGATCATGTGGGTGGTGAGCTTCTTGCCGGTGCGGTTGTGGGTGAGCGTGAGCTGCACGTCCGCGTCGGCGCGGGTCAGGTCGACCGTCATCGGGACGGTCGTCCCGGCCTTCTCCAGGTTCGCCGTCGCGGGGACGGACGAGGCGGTCACCTTCAGCGCCACGACCGCGCCGGTGTCGGCGACGAGTTCGGGCGTCAGGTCGCCGTTCCGGCCGATGCGGAACACGCCGTCGGCGGCACCGGTCGCGCCGCGCACGACGAGACTGCCGTCGCTGTGGCGGGCGACGGAGGAGAAGTTCTCCATGACCTTGTACGGGGCTCCGCCCGTGGCGAGGTTCCGCGCGTACAGCGGCGTCAGGACGTCGGGCCCGGCGGACGGGTCGCGGCGGGCGGCGTAGAAGGCCGTGTCGCCGACGATCCCGGCGAGGACCGGCACGCCCTGGATGTCGGTGAGGGGGACGCGCTTGACGGTGGTGGTGCCGATGACCCTCGCGGTCAGGGTGTGCCCGCCGTCCGTCGCCCGCGTGACGGTCGCCTCGTACTTCGGCGTGAGGGCGCCCGTCACCGTCGCGGTGTCCCAGCTCCAGCCGGGGCCGTACCCGTACGGCAGCACCGAGCCCGTGGGCACGGGGATCACGACGCTCCAGGAGTGGGGCTCCCAGTGCCCGTTCACGTCGTGCTCGCCCTGGCCCATGATGAGGACGGTGGGCCGTCCGTTCGCGTCCCGGCCCGCCGCCACGACCTTGTGGGAGGTCTCGCGCTCGCCCTTGATGAGGTTCGACAGCTTGAGCTTGCTGACGACGCCGTTGGTGTGCGTCAGCTGCCACAGCTCGCGGCCCAGGCCGTCGGCCGTCGGACGGCTCTCGTAGGCGACGTCGTAGGCCACGCCGGCCAGTTCGCCGCTCAGGGTGTGGTTGGCATACGCCCCGGTGAGCGGGTTGTGGGCGGTGACGCCCATCTCGTTCCTCGTCACGATCCAGTCGGAACCGCTGTCGTACGCCCGCGTGCTGCCGTACGACGTGACCGTGCCGTCCGGCTTGTGCAGGCTCAGCCGCTCCTCGCCGTTCTCGTCGGCGCAGGTCGTGAGGTAGCCGTAGGCGCCCGCCGCCACGACCTCGGCGCCGACCGGCAGCAGACCGGCCGCGGCAGGCACGCACCGCTCGGCGGTCGCGCCGGCGGGGGCGGCGAGCGCCGGGGCGGTGACGAGGGTGCCCGTCACCGCGGTGACCGTGGCCAGGGTGACGAGGGCGGCGGCGAGCCGGCGCCCGGTGATGCGGTGCTTCACTGTGCTCCCGTTCATGAGGGACATGCGTGAGGGACTGAGGTCAGTAGAGGTCTTCGCCGAGGTTCCCGAGGGCGCCCCCGGGGTTCTTCACGGGCGCGGCGAACGGGGTCTTCCACAGCCCCGTGCCCCGGTACAGGGACAGCAGGGTCTCCGGCAGCCCGTCCGGGCCCACCGGGCCCTCGGAGGCCGCGAGCAGGTCGGCGCGGCCGTCGCCGTCCACGTCGCCGGCGCCGACGAGCTCCGTGAAGCCGCCCCAGCCGCCGCCGATCCGGGTGCGGGCGGCGAAGGTGCCGTCGCCCTTGGCGGGGTACAGCCACAGGACGCCGGCCCGGTCGGTGGCGAGGAGGTCCGGCCGCCCGTCGCCGGTCACGTCCGAGCCGCCCGCGAGCGTCGCGTACGTGTTCCAGCCGCCGCCGATCCGCACGCGCGGGGCGAAGTTCTTCGCCTTGCCCGCGTAGTACCAGAGGACCCCGGCCCGGTCGCGGGCCACCAGGTCCGCGTGGGACGTGCCGCCGATGTTCCCGGGGGTCACGATCCGGTCGTACGCGTCCCACCCGCGGCCGATCTCGTACCGGTACGGCACGTGCGGGGAGGCGATCGTCATCAGCTGGCGGGCGTCGCGCAGCGCGAGCCGGCCGTCCGCCTCGCGGACGAGGAGGTCGGCGGCGCCGTTGTCGTCGAAGTCGTGCGGCCGGGGCGCGCGGGTGACCGCGAAGGAGCCGGTGCGGACGACGTCCGGGCCGATGCCGTTCGCGGGCCGGGCCGTCATCGTCCACGTGTAGGCGCCGTTGAAGGCGGCGATGCCGTTCTCCCACCGCCCCTTCCAGGCCACGGAGAACGCGGCGCCGTCCTGGCGGGCGTTCAGGGTGACGGTCCGTCCGGTGGCGGTGTGACGCACCTTCACCTGCGCGGACGCGTTGGTCCTGCTGAACGTCCAGCGGCCCGCGAGCACCGTGTCCGCCCGGTCGAAGTCGAGGGTGCCGGCGGCCGGCGCGGTCTCCCCGACCAGGGTGAGCGCGGTCGGCACGCCGAAGCCGCGCACCAGCGAGGCGGCCGGCAGGCCGGTCACCTGGTCGGTCTCGACCCGGTACAGGCCCTCTCCCTGGTCGACGTCGCCGCCGAGGACGAGCAGGTCCCCGTTCCGGTCCCGGCCGGCGGAGGCCACGTGGTCGAGCAGCGGGTACGCCTGGTTCCCGTCCGTCAGCCGGCGGGCGGTGAGCGCGTGGTCCGCGGGGTCCCCGCCGGTCGCGGTCCCGCCGCCCGGCTTCACGGACGTCACCCACTCCGCGCCCGTCAGGTGGAGGAGGACCCCGCGGGCACCGGAGCCGTACTCCACCGGCAGCCGCACCGGCGGGGCGGAGGAGCGGCGGGTGACGACGGTGAGCCGCGGGGCGGCGGAGTCCGCGCCCTCGATCCAGGCGACACGGGTCGCCGACACCGTGATCCGCTCCCGGTCCGTGCCCTCGCCGAGGTCGTACGCCTCCGGCAGCGCGCCCGTCGCGAGGTCCACGACGCCGACGCGGAGCCGGGGGACGCCGTCGACCGTCGCCCGGTGCAGGACGGCGAGCCCGTCCGCGCCGGCCGGGTACGTCAGGAGCGCGCCGTCCGCCTCCGGCAGGGCGACCGGCCGGTCCACGACCTCGCCGCCCTCCACCGACACGAGGTGGAGCTCCTCGCGGCCGCCGGCCGTCGTCGTTTCCATGACGAGCGTCGAACCGACCACCCGCAGCAGCGTGTACGGCGTGGCGGTGCCGGACAGGTCCACCGACACGGTCGGCGTCGCGCCGGTCATGTCGGTGAACGTGTAGTGGGCCCCGGCCCGCGACACGACGAGATCGGTCCCGGGGCTGCCCCACCGCTCCCCGGCGGCGAAGATCACGGACTCCCGCCCGCCGTCGTACGGCGTCCACCGGTGGACGGGATGCGCGTCCGTCCCGGTCCGGCTCAGGAAGCCGGTGCGGCCCGCGGTGAGCAGCACCGAGTCGAGCGGGATGTCGAGCGGAGCGGCCTGCTCGGCGTCGGCGGCCGCCCGTACGGCGACCGGTGCGGCGGCGTACGCCGGGACGGTCACGGCGCCCCCGACGGCCGCGACCGCGAGGACGGCGGCGACGGCGGCGCCGAGACGTGCGTGGGTGCGCGTGTGCGTGTGCTTCACAGATCCCCCGTGATTCTGTGGCCGGGTGTGCGGCCGGCCGCGTCCGCGGCCGGCCTCGTGCGGCTAGGCGACGCTGGTGAACTTGCCGCCCTCGCCCGCGTACAGCGTGGTGTTCAGGCGGGTGAAGGTCCCGGAGACGGTCCCGTTCGCGTGGTAGACGTACGTGCCGCCCGTCCCGTAGGCGATCAGGTCCGGCCGTCCGTCGTTGTCGACGTCCCCGGCGCCGACGAGCTGGCTGAAGGCGCCCCAGCCGCCGCCGATCTTGGTGCGGGCGAGGAAGGTGCCCTTGCCGGTGCCCTGGTAGAGCCAGAGGACGCCGGACGTGTCGCGCGCGACGAGGTCACCGGCGGCGGTGCCGGCGATGTTCCCCACGGCGACGAGCTGGTTGTAGACGCCCCAGCCGCCGCCGACGCGGACGCGGGTCGCGAACGGCTTGGCGAGGTCGCCGGTGCCCTTGTAGAACCACAGCACCCCGGAGCCGTCGGTGGCGAGCAGGTCGGACCGCCCGTCCCCGTCGAGGTCGGAACCGCCGGTGAGCTTGTTGTAGACGCCCCAGCCGCCGCCGACCTTCACACGGGTGCCGAAGGTGCCGTAGCCCTCGCCGGCGTACGACCAGAGCACGCCCGAGCCGTCGAGGGCGACGAGGTCGCCGATCTCGTTCCCGCCGATGTCTCCGACGGCCTCGATCTGCTTGTACGTGTTCCACCCGCCGCCGATCCGGGTGCGCTTCGCCGACTTGACCTGGCCGTCCACCGGCCGGTCGCGCAGGTCGTCGCGCCACAGCACGCCGCCCGCGTCGCGGGCGAGGAGGTCGGTGGAGCCGTTGTACGTGAAGTCGTGCGGGTTGGCGGTGCGCGAGACGTACATCTCCCAGCCCTGATAGGCGGGCTCGCCGGTGCCGTCGAGCAGCGACGCCTCGGCCTCGATCGCGTACCGGCCGTTGGGGGCGTCGGTGCCGTCGTCGAGGGTGCCGTCCCAGACGAAGGAGAACCGGTTGCCGGCCTCGGGGGCCTGCACGCGCGTGTGGAAGGTCTCCTCGGTGACCGTGTGGTGCAGCGTCACGTCGAGGTAGGCGTCCCGGCGCGACAGGTCCCAGCCGAGCGTCACCTTGCCGCCGGCCGAGTCGAGGTTCACCGAGTAGGGGACGTGGACCTGCTGGATGTCGAGCGGCTCCGACGGGTCCACCTCCGCCACCTTGGTGACGGCCGGGGCGTCGTCGGTCCGCGGGTCGAGCCGGAACAGCCCCGCGCCGCCCTCGGCCGTACGCCCGCTCAGCAGCGCGCTGCTGCTGCCCTGCATGACGAGACCGGTCACGGAATCGGCGAGGTCGACCGTCCGGCCGTCGGTCAGGGACACGGCCCGGCCGGGACGCCAGTCGTTGCCGTACACGAGCCAGTCCCCGATAAGCGCGAGGCTGTACTCGTCGTCAGGGCCCATGACGGTCGTCTTCCGGACGCCCGTGGAGCGCTCGACGGACGTGACGACCCTCGAACCGTTCTGCCACTCCGTCCAGGCCACGTGGGAACGGGAGAACGCCAGCGACTGGGACATGTATCCGGACTCGGCGGAGGCGTACGTCTCGATGGCCCTGCCCGTGGCGATGTCGATCACGGCCCGGCCGCCGGTCCGCGCCTCCACGGGGCCCGTCTCGTACCCGACGAGGATCCGGCCGCTCTGGACGGTCGCGCTGGTGTAGAACCGGTCGGCGTCCGCGGGCAGATCGGTGATCTTCCGGGTCGTCGGCGCGGCGCCGTCCTGGGTCACGACGTGCAGCTCCGGCACGCCGTCCTTCGTCGTCTCCGCCAGCACGGTCTTCGGGCCCAGCACGGCCACGAGGTGCGCGTCCAGGGCGGCGAGGTCGATCTCGACGAGGGGCGCGGCCTGGTCGCGCATGTCCCGCAGCGTGACGGCGGTCATCCGACCGGAGCCGGGGATGCTGCCGACGGCGACCACGTCGCTTCCGGTCGGCATCCAGCCGGGGTACTCGTACCCGCCGAGGTCGACGGGGGTCGCGGGGCCGCCGTCGAACGGCGTCCAGATCAGGCCGGAGTCACCGTACGAGAGGAAGCCGGTCGAGCCGCCGCTCGTGACGGAGGAACCGGCCGGGAGCACCGGAAGCGCCTCGGCCTGCGCGGCCTCGACGGGCCCGGAGGTGGCCGCGAAGGCGGCCGGCGCCGTGGCGAGCGTGCCCGCGCCGAGCGCGGTGACGGTGAGGACGGCGGTGACGGCCGCAGCGAGACGCGGACGGGTGGTGCGGAACTGCAAGGAGACCCCCACGGGAAGACCGGGCACGGGACGTGCGTGCCGTGCACGGTCAGACTCGCGATCGGGTCGAGTGGTTGTACGGAAGATCGTGGATTCGTTCGATCGATATCCGGTCAACCCCCACCGGGGCCGGAGGGGTTACGCACCCGCCCCGGCCCGCCGCCCCCTCACCCGCCCGTCCGCTCCACCACCCCCCGCACGTACCCCGCCTGCCCCGCGTGCTGCAGGTCCTCCGCGATCACCGACACCAGCCGGACGCCCAGCGTCACCGGCGGGTCCCAGGCGGTGTCCACCACCCGGTCCAGGTCCGCGTTCGTCACCGGCGCCAGCAGCGAGGCCGTCCGCTCGTGCACCGCGTCGTGGTAGCCGAGCAGCAGCGTCGCCGGTGCCCGTACGGCCCCGACCTGCGCGGACGTGTGGCCGTAGCCGGTCGCCCCGGGCGGGAACGGCAGGCCGAAGCGGTCCCGCCAGCCGTCGGAGCGCCACAGCTGCTCCGTGCCGAAGGCGCCCGCCAGGTGGTCGTCCTGGATGCGGGTGAGGTGCCAGACGAGCCAGGCGATCGAGTTGGCGTCCGGGTCGATCCGGGCGGCGAGCTCGTCCTCGTCGAGGCCCTTCACGGCCGCGTGGACGGCCTCCCGGATCCGGCCGAAGGAGTCGAGCAGCAGGCCGGCACTGTTCATCACGCCCCCTTGGGGTCGCGCGCCTCCCGCCACCGGGCCAGCTCCGCCTCGACGTCGAAGGGCGTCAGGTTCAGCGGCGGACCGGCCGGCGGGCGGCGCAGGGCTTCCGCGATCTTGGTGTTGATCTCGCCGAGGATCCGCCGGACCTGGCTCTCGGAGCCGGCCTCCGCGACCGCCGCGGCCGCGTCCTCGGCGTCCTTGCGCAGCTGGAGCGCGGGCGGCAGCACCGCCATGCCCTCCCGGTGCAGCTTCTGCTTGACCCACCACAGCTCGTCGTAGGGCGCGGCGTCGTCCGGGAGCGGCTTCCCGAAGCCGGACAGCGCGCGGAACTCCCCGCGCTCGGCGGCCTCCCGGATCTGCTTGTCGACGAAGGACTCGAAGCTGACGCCCGGCGGTTTCCGTTCGGTCATGTGTCCAGCGTACGTATCGGGGCCGGTCCGCATGTGGTGGACGCGGGCTACTGCGGCGCCCGGTCTTCCGGCACCCTGTGGTCGGTCAACGCGCGTAAACCCCTGTCACCTCACGCCACGGAGGACACATGCGTCACCCGCGTACGACTCGGACCACGACCCGGAAGACCGCCCGCGTCCCCGCCCTCGGCGCCCTGCTCGCGCTCCTCGCCGGCCTGCTCACGGTCCTCGGCACGGCCGGCACCGCCCATGCCGCGCCGCTCTTCAAGGCCCCGTTCGCCTGCGGGCAGAAGTGGACCTACAGCCACCACTCCGCCGAGGTCCGCCAGGCCCTCGACTTCGTCCGCTCCGACGGCGGCGCCACCGCCGGCGCCCCGGTCCTGGCCTCGGCCTCCGGCACCGCCTACCGCTACTCGCAGCCGACCGGCGCCGGGAACTACATCGTGATCGACCACGGCGGCGGCTGGAAGACGTACTACTTCCACCTCAACGCCTACTCGGTCGCGAACGGCGCCGCCGTCTCCCAGGGCCAGCAGATCGGCACCACCGGCTCCACCGGCAACAGCTCCGGCGCCCACATCCACTACGAGCAGCTCTACAACGGCGTCGGCCAGACCATCGTGATCAACGGCGTCTCGCTCGCGCCCTACCCGGGCTCGTACGGCTCCAAGCACCTGACCAGCGACAACGGCTGCTCGGGCGGAGGCGGCGGGAAGTACTGGGTGGACACCTTCGCCAACGCCACCGGCTACGCGGGCGCCAACACGAACGACCCCCAGGGCGTCCTGAACGCGGGCACCAACTACGTCTACTGCAAGGTCTGGGGCCAGGAGATCCGCGACGCCTCCGGCAACTACAACCACTGGTGGCTCCGCACCGACCTGGACACCGTCTACGCCGGCAAGAACGGCTACGGCGCGTACGTCTCCGCCTACTACCTGTCCCGCTGGGGCAACGACGAGGCCCGCGACAACAACGGAACCGTCATCCCGAACTGCTGACCCCACCCCCGGGGGCCCCGAAACGGGCAGGAGCCCCGCTCGTGCCGGCAGGCGGCACGGAGCGGGGCTCCTTGGGTACTGCTCTAGAAGATCTCGATCGCCACTACGGCGTTCAGATCGCGGTGACGTTCTCCGCCTGCGGACCCTTCGGGCCCTGGGTGACGTCGAAGCTCACCGCCTGGTTCTCCTCGAGGGAACGGAAGCCGTTCGCGTTGATCGCGGAGTAGTGGACGAAGACATCCGGGCCGCCGCCTTCCTGGGCGATGAAGCCAAAGCCCTTTTCAGCGTTGAACCACTTGACGGTTCCGGTAGCCATGAGCCCTCCTATGGGCCAAAGGGTCGCCCTGCTCCAGAACCTGCAAACAAGTCTGAAAACTACAAAAGCCTGCGGGTCACATGCTCCGCAGGCTCTGTACTGCAAGGGAAACCAAACTGCAACTTGCGTCGAGCGTAGCACGCAGCGTGTGCGACGCGATAGAGGGAAAGATCACGTCACCCGCATGTTTGATCCCGGCCCTAAGACGCTGACGCGCCACGCCGCCGACAGGCCCGGATCTCCCCCGGCGATGTCCACCGTACGAGACGGGGCTAGCCTCGCGATGTGGACAATGCGAACGACGAGCACCAGCGCAGCCGGCCCCGCGTCGGGCACATCCAGTTCCTGAACTGCCTGCCCCTCTACTGGGGGCTCGCCAGGACCGGGACGCTCCTCGATCTGGAGCTGACCAAGGACACC
This sequence comes from Streptomyces sp. NPDC058955, assembly GCF_042741435.1. Lineage (NCBI taxonomy): Bacteria > Bacillati > Actinomycetota > Actinomycetes > Kitasatosporales > Streptomycetaceae > Streptomyces > Streptomyces sp. NPDC058955. The sequence goes on from NZ_JBHYKM010000154.1 coordinate 9,483, forward strand.
CCGGAGAAGCTGAGCGAGCGGCTCGTGCGGGGCGATCTCGACATCGGTCCGATCACCCTCGTCGAGTACCTGCGCCACGCCGACCGGCTGGTCGCGCTCCCCGACATCGCCGTCGGCTGCGACGGGCCCGTCATGTCCTGCGTGATCGTCTCCCAGCGGCCCCTGGAGGAGCTGGACGGCGCCCGCGTCGCCCTCGGCTCCACCTCCCGGACCTCGGTGCGGCTCGCCCAGCTGCTGCTCGCGGAGCGGTTCGGGGTCCAGCCCGCGTACTACACCTGCCCGCCCGACCTGGGGCTGATGATGCAGGAGGCCGAGGCGGCCGTCCTCATCGGCGACGCCGCCCTGCGCGCCTCGCTGCACGACGCGCCCCGGCTCGGGCTCCAGGTCCATGACCTCGGCCTGATGTGGAAGGAGTGGACGGGACTGCCGTTCGTCTTCGCCGTCTGGGCCGCCCGCAAGGAGTACCTGGAGCGCGAGCCGGAGACCGTCCACGACGTCCACCGGGCCTTCCTCGCCTCCCGCGACCTCTCCCTCGACGAGGTCGCCAAGGTCGCCGAACAGGCCGCCCGCTGGGAGGCATTCGACGCCGCGCTCCTTGAGCGCTACTTCCGCACGCTCGACTTCCGCTTCGGTCCCGAGCAACTCGCCGGAGTGCGCGAGTTCGCCCGCCGCACCGGCCCGACGACCGGATTTCCCGCGGATGTGACGGTCGAACTGCTCCCGCCGGAATAGCCGCCCCGCCGCCCCCGCCGCCCTCCGGCAATTCCCGCCCGCATTTCCCGGCCGGGGCCCGTATCCGCGCCTTCCCATTCCGCCCCCGGGAATCGCGCGGCAGAACGTTCATCGGAAATTCACGCCGACACGGACCCCGCCCCGGCGGCCCACCCCCGCTGGCGTACGCTGGAGCGGTCTGTCAACAACCCTCCGAAAGGGACGAACCGGTGACTGAGAAGGCCGACCTCACGTCGTTGGATGTCACAGTCGTTCTGGACCGTGCCGCCGCCGGCGGCCGGATCACCCCCGAGGAGGCGCTCGACCTGTACCGCTCGGCGCCCCTGCACGCCCTCGGCGCGGCCGCCGACGCCGTGCGCCGCCGCCGCTACGCCGGTACCGAGCACATCGCGACGTACATCATCGAGCGGAACATCAACTACACCAACGTCTGCGTCACGGCCTGCAAGTTCTGCGCCTTCTACGCCGCACCGAAGGACACGAAGAAGGGCTGGACCCGGGACCTCGACGACATCCTGCGCCGCTGCGCGGAGACCGTCGAACTCGGCGGCACGCAGATCATGTTCCAGGGCGGCCACCACCCGGACTACGGCGTCGAGTACTACGAGAAGCACTTCGCCGCCATCAAGAAGGACTTCCCGCAGCTGGTCATCCACTCCCTCGGCGCCTCCGAGGTCGAGCACATGGCCCGCATCTCCGGCGTCTCCGTCGAGGAGGCCATCACCCGCATCCACGCCGCCGGCCTCGACTCCTTCGCCGGCGCCGGCGCCGAGCTGCTCCCCGAGCGCCCGCGCAAGGCGATCGCCCCGCTCAAGGAGTCCGGCGAGCGCTGGCTGGAGATCATGGAGATCGCCCACAAGCTGGGCGTCGAGTCCACCTCCACCATGCTGATGGGCACCGGCGAGACCAACGCCGAGCGGATCGAGCACCTGCGGATGATCCGCGAGGTGCAGGACCGGACGGGCGGCTTCCGGGCCTTCATCCCGTACACGTACCAGCCCGAGAACAACCACCTCAAGGGCCGTACGCAGGCCACCCTCTTCGAGTACCTGCGCATGATCGCCATCGCGCGGCTCTTCCTCGACAACGTGGCCCACATCCAGGGCTCCTGGCTCACCACCGGCAAGGAGGTCGGCCAGCTCTCCCTGCACTACGGCGCCGACGACCTCGGCTCGATCATGCTGGAGGAGAACGTCGTCTCCTCCGCCGGTGCCAAGCACCGCTCCAACCGCCTGGAGATCATCGACCTGATCCGCAAGGCCGGCCGCGTCCCCGCCCAGCGCTCCACCACCTACGAGCACCTGGCCGTCCACGACGACCCGGCGAACGACCCGGTCGACGACCGCGTCGCCTCGCACATCTCCTCGGTCGCCATCGAGGGCGGCACGGCGCACCCGGAGCTGAAGCTCCTCGACGCCAACTGACGCGCCCGTGCCGACCCTCCACGCCGCCGAGGCCTCCCCGGAGCTGGCCGTCCTCGTCGACGGCCCCCGGATCGCCGCCGTCGGCCCGTACGAGGAACTGGCGGAGGCCCACCAGGACGCACGCCTCCGCCGCTGGCCGGGCATCCTGCTGCCCGGCCTGCTCAACCCGTACGCCCCCGAGCTCCTGGAGCGGACCTACCACCCGGACCCGCGCGAGGCCGACGACTTCGGCACCGCGCCGATCACGGGGGAGCGGGCGGCCGAGCTCTTCCGCGCCGACCCGGCCCGCCTCGGCGCCAGCGCCCGCCGGGGCGTCCAGCGGATGCTGGCCCACGGCACGGTCGCGGTGGCGGGCGAGCTGCGCACCCGCGCCGCCGCCGACGCGGTCCGCCGCGCCGGCCTCGCGACCGGTCGCCGCCCCGACCCCCTCCCGGGCCCCCCGTCCCTCTCCCCGGTGCCGTTGATCCTGCTGCCGCGCCCGGCACCCGGCGGCCCGGCCCGCTTCGCCGTCTTCGACGTCCCCGACCCGGCGACCCTGGTCCGCGAGGGCGCGGCCACCTGCGTGGCGACGGTCATCGACGGACGGCTGGTCTACCGGGCCCGCTGAGGGTCCCCGACGGCGGGACGTCCGCCAGGGCGCACCGGGGGCGGGGTGAGCGGGGCGAGCGGCGGGTCGTTCGCCTCCATCTGGAACGTGTACGCCTGCTCCACCATCGGTGCGAAGTTCCAGTGCTCGGCGACCACGAACAGATCGCCCGCCGTCACCGGCACCTTCCCGTCCTTCCCCGCGTACACGACGAGGGTGACGTCGCCCTCCTTGTACGTGTACCCCACGAGGACCCTGCCGCCCAGGCTGCTGACCGGCCCGAGCTTCAGCTCCCCGACCTCCAACTCGGCGTGCGGGTCCGCCCTGACCCCGTCGTACACGCGCCGCCGCACCGACACGACCATGCGGAAGCTCTCGCCGCCCGCCTCGATCACGTACTCGCTCACCGGGTCGTCGCCGTCGCCCACCGGCCGGACGCGGGTGACCTCCGGCGGCAGCCGCTGCTTCAGCAGCGAGGCCATCTGGGTCTTGTACTCCTCGCGGCGGATCCAGTCGGCCCCGGTCAGCCGCGTCTCGCGGACGGTCGAGGCGGCGGGCATCGGGACACCGGGATCGGACCCCGGCAGCAGCGTGAGCCCGAGGGCTCCCGCCGTGACCACGGCGAAGGCGGCGGCCACGACCGCGAACCGCGCCCGGGCCCGCCGCCTCCGTCCCTCGCGCACCGCGAGGGGGACGAGGTCGGGCAGCGGCGGCAGGTCCTCGGCCGTACGGGCCAGAGCCTCGCGGAGCAGAACGTTCTCGTCGTCCACGGTGGACCTCAGCTTCCTTCGATCGAGAGCCCGGCGTCGGCCAGGCGCGTACGGAGTCGGGCGAGCGAGCGCGAGCACTGGCTCTTGACGGTGGCCTCGCTGCACCGCAGCAGCGCCGCGACGGAGGCCACGCTCTGGTCGTCCCAGTAGCGCAGCACGACCATCGCCCGCGCCCGGGGCGGCAGCTCGGCGAGCGCCGCGAGCAGCGTGACCCGCAGGTCGGTGTGGTCGGCCGCGGCCTCCGGCACGGTCCCCCCGGCCCGTCCCAGCGCCAGCAGATCCCGCAGCCGGCGCCGCCGCTCCGCCAGGAACGTCCGCGTCAGCACGGTCTTCGCGTACGCGTGCGGATGCTCCGCCGCGCCGGCCCGCCGCCAGTGCTGGTACAGCTTCGCGAGCGTGGTCTGGGTCAGGTCCCGCGCGCCCTCGGCGTCCCCGCAGAGCAGGTACGCCGTCCGGTACAGCCGCTGCTGCGCGCCGCGCGCGAACTCCTCGAACCCGGCGGCCGTCGCCACGTCCGGCCCCACGTCCGGCCCCACATCCGCCCCCACGGGTCTCACCTCGGTCGTCGACACTGCCGTCGCACCCCTGCTCTCCTCGCTCCCGGAACAGCACTTCCGACCGTCCTTGAGCCCACCCGGCCCCGAAAGGTTGAAGCGGTACGGGGAGAGATTCGGGCGGCTGCTTGAATGGGTTCCGTGACCCGAGCCAACCTGGACAAACAGCCGCACGAAGTCGCCTCCATGTTCGACGACGTGGCGGCCAACTACGACCTCACCAACGACGTGCTCTCGCTCGGCCAGGACCGCCGGTGGCGCAAGGAGGTCGCGAAGGCCGTCGACGCGCGCCCCGCGCAGAAGATCCTCGACCTGGCGGCCGGCACGGCGACCTCCTCGCAGCCCTTCGCGCGCGCGGGCGCGTACGTCGTCCCCTGCGACTTCTCCCTCGGCATGCTGCGCGTCGGCAAGCAGCGGCACCCGTGGATGCCGTTCACGGCGGGCGACGGCACGAAGCTGCCCTTCAAGGACGACGTCTTCGACGCGGTGACGATCTCCTTCGGACTGCGGAACATCCAGGACACCGAGCAGGCGCTGCGCGAGCTGTACCGCGTGACGAAGCCCGGCGGCCGGGTCGTGATCTGCGAGTTCTCCCACCCCACGTGGGCCCCGTTCCGCACGGTGTACGAGGAGTACCTGATGCGCGCGCTGCCGCCGGTGGCGCGGGCGGTCTCCTCCAACCCCGACGCGTACGTCTACCTCGCCGAGTCCATCCAGTCCTGGCCGGACCAGCCCACCCTGGCGTCCCTCCTCCAGAAGGCCGGCTGGTCGAACGTGGCCTGGCGCAACCTCACCGCCGGCATCGTCGCCCTCCACCGAGCCCACAAACACCCCTGACCCCCCCGCCGCCGTTTCGTCGTGGCCTGCGCCCGGCCAGGACACTGCGGGCGCCCGCGCCGCTCCGTTGTGGGCTGCGCCCACGCCGTTTCGTTGTGGGCTGCGCCCGGTGGGGGCGTTGCGGGCGCCGCGCCGTTTCGTTGTGGGCAATCGTTCCGCTGGGGCGGAACGGGTGGGCACAACGGAACGGCACCGTTGCGGGTGCCTCCGCTCATGGGCCTGGAC
>NZ_JBHYKM010000155.1:0-14502 GCF_042741435.1 Streptomyces sp. NPDC058955
CCGGAGGCGGGCCGGTCCGAGGCGCCCGGCGCGACCGCGACGCCCGACACCTGGCCGGACCCCTCGGCGGTCCTGCTCACCGCGCTCGGCCCCGGCCCCCGTCTGTGGGAGCGGGCCGTCGACCATCCCGAGGCCCTGGTGGTCCGGCTCGGCACCGCCGATCGCGCGGAGCTGTCCGGGGTGCCCGTCACCGTCGGGCTGCGCGAGGCCGGGTCGCTCGGCCTGGCCGGTCCCGCGGACCGGCTGACCGGGCTGGCCCGGGCCGTGGTGGCCCAGCTGGCGGCCCTGCACTCCCCCGCCGACCTGGAGATCGTCCTCGTCAGCGCCGACCGGAACCGTCCCCTGGAGGAGCGGCGGCGGGCCTGGGGCTGGCTCGGCTGGCTCCCGCACGTGCGGCCCGCGCACGGCCAGGACTGCCGGCTGCTCCTCGCGTACGACCGCGAGCAGGCCCAGGCCCGTACGGCCGAGCTGACCCGGCGCCTCGACGACGGGCCGCTGGGGCCCGGCTGGGCCAGCGCGGACCGGGCCGCGGTCGCGGAGGCCGCCGCGCGGTACGCGGGCCCGGCGACGGTCGTCGTCGTGGACGGCGACCCGGGCACGGCCGCGCTGCGCGAGACGGTGGCCCGGCTCGCCGGGGCCGGCGCGGCGGCCGGCATCCATCTGATCTGCCTCGCCGAGGCACCCTCCGCCTCCCCGGCCTCGCCGGTCGCCGCCACCTACGAGGCGGCCTGCGCGGCCTCCCTCGCCTTCCGCGAGTGCGGGGCGGCGGCCCTGCTCAGCGGGGACGTGGCCACGGCGCTGCGGCTGCTGCGGACGTCCGGCGGGCGGGTCGCGGGCCATGGCACGGTCGGGGTCGTGGACGCGGTCTCGGTCGCCTGGGCGGAGCGCTTCGGGCGGGCGCTGGCCCCGCTGCGCACGGCCTCCGCGGCGGCCGCCCCCGGGCGGGCCGCCGCCCTGCCGCCGTCGGCGAGGCTGCTGGACGAGCTGGGCCTGGCCCGGGCCACGCCCGCGTCCCTGATGGCCCGCTGGGCGTCCGCCGGGGAGGGCACGGCCGTCCTCGGCGCGGGCCCGCGCGGCCCGCTCTCCGTGGACCTCACGGCGGAGGGCCCGCACCTGCTGATCGAGGGCCCGGCGGGCAGCGGCCGTACGGAGCTGCTCCGGGCCGTCGCCGCCTCCCTCGCGGCCGGCGGCCGCCCGGACCGGCTCGGGCTGCTCCTGGTGGACGGCGCGGGCGGCGAGCGCGGCGAGGGACTCGCGGCCTGTACGGAGCTGCCGCACGTCACCGAGCACCTGGTGGCGTCGGACCCGGTCCGGATGCGGGAGTTCGCCCAGGCGCTGGGCGCGGAGCTGAAGCGCCGCGCGGAGCTGCTGGGGGACGCGGACTTCGCCGACCGCCGGAGCACGCGCGCGGTGATCGGCCAGCGTGGCGCGAGCGCCGCCGAGGCGGTCCCGCAGGGCGTCCGGGCGGGCCTCCGGCTCCCCGACGCCTCGGACCTGGGCGACCGGCCGAGCGGCCGCACCCTGCGCACGGGCGCGGGCGCGGTGGGCGACAGCCCGCCGGGGGTCCGCACGCCGTACCAGGGCGCGGAGGACCTCGCCGACCGTCCCTCGGCCCGTGTCCCCCGCCCCGCCGACGCCTCCGACGAGCTGCCGTCGACGCCCAGCGACCGCCTGGGCGGCCGCGCGCACGTGGGCGACCTCCCGGCCACCTTCAACGGCCGCCTGGGCGGCCGCGCCGCCGACCTCCCCACCCGCGCCAGCGGCCGCACCCTCCGCACCGACGACACCCTCCCGGGCCCCGAGGACCTGAGGGAGACCCCGAGCGCCCGTACGGCGTACCCGCGCGCGGGAGACGTCCAGGGCGCAGCGAGCGGCCGGACGGCCCCTCCGGGCGCGGGAGACGTCCAGGGCGCGGCGAGCGGCCGCGCGGCCTACCCCGGCACCGAGGACGTCACCGGCGCGTCCAGCAGCCGCACCCCGTACCCGAGCGCCTCCGACCTCTCCCGTACGCCGAGCGCCCGGACGGCGTACCCCCGCTCCGGAGACGTCCAGGGCCCCGCGAGCGGCCGTACGGCGTACCCGCGCGCGGGTGACGTGCAGAGCACGACGAGCGGCCGGACCGCGCACCCCGGCGGCGGCGACCTCGCGCGGACGCCGAGCGCCCGGACCCCGTACCCGGGATCCGGCGACGTCCCGGGCACGGGCAGCGGCCGTACGGCGTACCCCGGCTCCGGGGACATGGAGCGGGGCGGCGCGCGTGTGCCGCGGCCGGGGAGCGAGGAGGACCACCTGTCGCGGGCCGCCGCCGGCCGGGTGCCGCTGCCGCGGCTCGTCGTGCTGGTGGACGACTTCGACGCCCTCGTCGCCCCCGCGCTCGGCGCGCCGGGACGGCCCGCCGCCGGGTCCGTCGTCCGGGCCCTGGAGGCGGTCGCGCGGCACGGCGAACGGCTCGGGGTGCATCTGATCGCGACCTCGGCCCGGCCGGACCGGACGGTCGACACCGACCTGGCGCACGGCGCCCGGCTCCGCGTGGTCCTGGACGCCCCGGCGAGCGTGCCGGGGCCCGACGTGCCGGCGCCCGGGCGGGGCCGGCTGGGGCACCCGGACGGGCGGGTGACGCCGTTCCAGGCGGGCCGCATCACCGGCCGGATCCCCCGGACGGCGACCCTGCGGCCGACCGTCGTCCCGCTGGAGTGGGAGCGGATGGGCGACCCGCCCGCCCGTCGCCCGGTCCGCGAGCTGGGCAACGGCCCGACGGACCTGGCCCTGCTGGCGAGCGCGCTCGACCGCGCCGCCCGCTCGGTGGAGGCCGCTCCGGTCCCGCCGCTCACCCACGCCTGACCCGGGCCTGACCCGGGCCTGGCCCGGGGCGGGGCGTCAGGCCCGGCTCACGCCCCCGGCGACAGCGTCCGCAGCCCGGCCACCGCCGCGCGGGCGAGGTCGTCCACGTACCCCTTGGGGAGGTCCGTGCGGACGACGACGAGGCGCCAGTAGAGCGGGCCCACGACGAGGTCGAGGGCGCGGGCCGGGTCGGTGCCCTCCGGGAGTTCGCCGCGGGCCACCGCCTCGCGGACGATCTGGGCGACGACGCCGTCCTGCCCGTCCAGGAGCGCCGTGCGGACGGGTTCGGCGATCTCCGGATGCCGCGCGGCCTCGACGAGGAGTTCGGGGATGACCTGCGAGGCGATCGGGTGGCGCAGGGCGTGCGAGGCGACGGTGAGCAGCGCCCGTACGTCCCCCTCCAGCGAGCCGGTGGCGGGCGCCGGCAGGCCCTGCGCGGCGACGGCCCCGACCAGGTCGAGGACGAGGGCGAGCTTGGACTTCCAGCGCCGGTAGACGGCGGTCTTCCCGACCCCCGCGCGGCGCGCGATGCCCTCGATGGACATCCGGGCGAAGCCGACGGCGGCGAGCTCCTCGAAGACGGCGGCGCGGATGGCCTCGGTGACGTCCTCGCGGAGCACGGCGGCTCCGGCGGGAGCGCGGCGGGGCGTGGGGGTGCTCATGAACCGCATCCTAACCAACGGTGACGTCACGACGATACGGTTGCGTTCCGACGTCGACCCGGCCTAGTCTCGCTCCAGCGACGATACGGATCCGTCCCGACGCAACAGACGCGTCCCGACGTGCCGGAACACCGCGCCGGCACACCCCACACGGGGGCACCCGCACGGGAGCGCCCCGCCCTCCGTCGAAAGCGCCCGCACGTGACCCTGACACTGCCCCCGCCGCCGACCACCGCCTCCACGCCCGGCCCGACCCCCACCCCGCCCCCACCACCGGCCCCCGACGAGGACCTCCGGGCCCTCGCCCGCCGCCACGGCCTCTCCGTCAGCGGCGCCCGGCCGTCGCTCCCCGCCTACGTCCGGCAACTCTGGGCCCGCCGCGACTTCATCGCCGCCTTCGCGACGGCCCGGCTGACCGCCCAGTACAGCCAGGCCCGGCTCGGCCAGCTGTGGCAGCTGATGACCCCGCTGCTCAACGCGGCCGTGTACTACCTGATGTTCGGCGTCCTGATGGACGTCCAGCACGGCATCCCGGACTACCTCCCCTTCCTCCTGACCGGCGTGTTCGTGTGGACCTTCACCGCCAACACGCTGACCGCCGGCACCCGCGCCATCAGCGGCAACCTCGGCCTGGTCCGCGCCCTGCACTTCCCCCGCGCGAGCCTGCCGCTCTCCCTCGCGCTGCTCCAGCTCCAGCAACTGCTGCTGTCGCTCGCCGCGCTCGTCGTGATCCTGCTCTGCTTCGGCGAGTTCCCCACCTGGAGCTGGCTGCTCGCGGTGCCGGCGATCGCGCTCCAGGCCCTCTTCAGCGCCGGTGTCTCGCTCGCGCTCGCCCGGCTCGCCGCCCGCACCCCGGACATCAGCCAGCTGATGCCGTTCGTGCTGCGCACCTGGATGTACGTCTCGGGCGTGATGTGGTCGATCGGCTCCATGGCGTCGAGCGGCCGCTTCCCGGACCGGCTGGTCCTCGCCCTCCAGTGCAATCCGGCGGCGGTCTACATCGACCTGGTCCGCTTCGCCCTCGTCGGCAGCTTCACCGCGGACAACCTGCCGCCCCACGTGTGGGCCCTGGCCGCCGGCTGGGCGGCACTCGCCTTCGTCGGCGGCTTCGTCTGGTTCTGGAAGGCGGAGGAGACGTACGGCCGTGGCTGACCGGGGAACGACGCACGCGGGGACGGCACCGGGGGACCCCACCGTCATCGCCGACCGCGTCCACATCGCGTACACCGTGCCGACCGGCCCCGGCGGCAGCCGCCGGGTGCACGCCGTGAAGGGCGTCGGCTTCGTCGCCCGGCGCGGCGAGGCGATCGGCCTGATCGGTTCGAACGGATCGGGGAAGTCCACCCTCCTGAAGGCCATCGCGGGCCTCCAGCCGATAGAGAGCGGCGCTCTCTACACCCGCGGCCGCCCCGCCCTCCTCGGCGTCGACGCGGCCCTCATGAACGACCTCTCCGGCGAGCGGAACGTGATCCTGGGCGGCCTCGCCATGGGCATGAGCCGCAAGGAGGTCGCGTCCCGGTACGACGAGATCGTCGACTTCTCGGGACTCAGGCGACCCGGCCACGAGGACGACGACCCGCTCGCCCGCCCCATGCGCACGTACTCCTCCGGCATGGGCGCCCGCCTCCGCTTCGCCATCTCCGCGACCACCCGCAGCCACGACGTGCTCCTCATCGACGAGGCCCTGGCCACCGGCGACGCCGCCTTCCAGCGCCGCAGCCGCCGCCGCATCGACGAACTGCGGGCCGCGGCGGGCACGGTCTTCCTCGTCGCCCACGCGCACACGACCATCCGGCAGACCTGCGACCGCGCGCTCTGGCTGGAGGCGGGGACGCTCCGGATGGACGGCCCGGCGGACGAGGTGGTGGCGGCGTACGAGGAGTTCACCCGCTCGGGAAGCACCCCCCAGCCGCCCGCCTGACACTCGGGAAGCACCCCCACCCGCCCGCCTGACGCCCGGGAACCACCACCCACCCGACCGGCTCCATCCAGCCGAAAAAACAGGGCAAACGCCACCCAACCGACCTACGGTCGGAGCGTGACGACGCCCGATCGCCCTCGCTCCCGCGCCTCCGGCCCCACCTCCCCCGCACCCCCCTCGCTCACCCGCTCGCCCTTCGAGTCGGACACCTTCACGTCCGCCACCTTCGTCACCGTCGGGAGCGGCCCGGCCCTCGCCCTCGCCGCCGTCTGGCTGCTCACGCGCGTGGGCATGCTGGCGCTGCTCGCGAGCGACAGCCTCGGCGTCGGCGGGGTCGGCCACGAGGTCCAGCTCCTCTACCGCCACTGGTACGGCCTCTTCGCCGACGGCGCCTTCCCGCCCGCCGACCCCGCCTGGCAGTACCCGCCGGGCGCCGGCCTCGTGATCATGGCGCCGGGGCTGCTGATGCCCTGGCTCGGCTACACCCAGGCGTTCGTCGTCCTGACCCTGCTCGCCGACGCCGCCGTCACCCTCGGGCTCGCCGTCGCCGACCGCTCCCGGCTCACCCACGGCGCCTGGTACTGGGTCTGCGCCCTGCCGCTCCTCCTCCACCTGCCGCTGGCCCGGTACGACGTGCAGGCCACCGCCCTCGCCGTCCTCGCCCTGCTGTTCCTCAAGGGCCGCTCCCCTGCCGGCCACCGGCTCGGCGGCGCGCTCGCCGGACTCGGCGCCCTGGTGAAGGTGTGGCCGGCGCTCGCGCTGATCGGCACACCCCGGGGCCGTACCACCCGCGAGGCGTGGACGGCCGCCGCCGTCACCGCCGGCGCCCTCCTCGGCGTGCTCGCGCTCTGCTTCTCCGGCTCGCTCGGCTTCCTGCGCGGGCAGGGCGCCCGGGGCGTCCAGGTCGAGTCCCTGGGCGGCACCGCGCTCGCCGTCGCCCGCGCGGCCGGACTGTGGCCGGGGTCGGCGGAGGTCCGCTACGGCGCCTACGAGTACGTGGGCCCGTACGTCTCCACCCTCGGCCACCTCCTCCTGCTGCTGACCGTCGCCGCCGTCCTCTGGCTGGTGTTCTGGCGGCTCCGCGCCACCCGCTGGACCGAGGCCACCCCGCTCGACGCGGCCCTCGCCGCGGTGCTGCTCCTCACCGTGACCAGCCGGGTGATCAGCCCCCAGTACCTGGTGTGGCTGCTCGGCCTCGCCGCCGTCTGCCTCACCTCCCGCCGTACGGTGATGCGCCCGGTGGCCCTGCTCCTGCTCCCCGCGGCGGCGCTCAGCTCCCTCGCGTATCCGGTCCTCTACGCCGACGTCGTCGTCGGCACCCCCCTCGGCGTGACGGTCATGGTGCTGCGCAACGGCCTCCTCCTCGCCGCGGCCGCCGTCGCCGCCCACCGCCTGTGGCGGGCCACGGTCGCCCCCGTACGGGAATAGCCGAAGCCCCGCCGGACGGGCAGTCCGACGGGGCTTCCTCACCGCATCGCGCGACTAGCTGTGCGTGCGCAGCAGCGTCCGCATCGTCCGCATGGCGACCGACAGGTTCGCCAGGTCGAAGGTGTCCGAGCCCTGGATCTCGTCCAGGGTCGTCCGCGCCCGGCCCAGGATCGCCGCGTTCTTCTCCTCCCACGCCTTGAAGCGCTCCTCCGGCGTCGAGGTGCCGTTGCCGGCGACCAGGACGTCCGAGGTCAGCGCCGCGTGGGCGGCGAAGAGGTCCTCGCGGATGGAGGCGCGGGCCATGGACTGCCAGCGGTCGGCCCGCGGCAGCTCGATGATCCGGTCCATCAGGCCGGTGATCTTCAGCCGGTCGGCCAGGTCGTAGTAGACCTCGGCGACGGCCAGCGGGTCCTTCTCGATGCGGTCGGCGATCGCGACGATGTCGAGCGTCGGGAAGGCGGACGAGAAGCCCGCGACGCGCACGGCCAGCTCCTCCGGCACGCCGAAGCCGGTCAGCTCGTCGAGGATCGAGCGGTACCACTCCTGGTCCGCGCCGCGCAGCAGCTCCGGCAGCTGCGCCCAGACCTGCTCGACCCGCTCCGCGAAGAAGTCGATGGTCTCGCCGATCGCGAGCGGCTGCGGCCGGTTGTTGAGCAGCCAGCGGGTGCCGCGCTCGACGAGCCGGCGGGAGTGCAGCCGCATCCGGGTCTGGACCTCGGCCGGGACCTTGTTGTCCAGGGCCTCGACGGCGTCCCAGACCTCGCCCAGCCGGAAGATGGTCCGGGCCGCGGTCTGCGCCCGCACGATCTCCTCCAGCGACGCGCCGGTCTCCTCGCGGAGGCGGTGCAGGAAGGTCGAGCCGCCGGTGTTGACGGTGTCGTTGACCAGGACGGTGGTGATGATCTCGCGGCGCAGCGCGTGCCCGTCGACGGCCTCGCCGAACTTCTCGCGCAGCAGCGTCGGGAAGTAGGCGTGGAGCAGGCCCGCCAGGTACGGGTCGTCGGGCAGCTCGGTGCCGATCAGCTCGTCGGCCACCGTGATCTTGGTGTACGCGAGGAGGACGGCGAGCTCGGGCTGGCTGAGGCCCTTCTCGTTGCCCAGGAGCTCGCGGATCTGCCGGTCGTTGGGCAGGAACTCCAGCGAGCGGTCGAGCGCCCCGTCGCGGCCCAGGCGGCGCATGAAGCGCTGGTGGGCGTGGAGCAGGGACGGCGACTGGGCGACGGCGTTGGCCAGGGCGGTGTTCTGCGCGTAGTTGTTGCGCAGGACGAGCCGGCCGACCTCGTCGGTCATCTCGGCGAGGATCTTGTTGCGCTGCTTGACGGTCATGTCGCCCTCGGCGACGAGCCCGTTGAGCAGGATCTTGATGTTGACCTCGTGGTCGGAGGTGTCGACGCCGGCGCTGTTGTCGATGGCGTCGGTGTTGATCTTGCCGCCCTCGCGCTCGGGGCCGCCGGCGCGGGCGAACTCGATGCGGCCGAGCTGGGTGGCGCCGAGGTTGCCGCCCTCGCCGACGACCTTGGCGCGGACGTCGTGGCCGTCGACGCGGATGGCGTCGTTGGCCTTGTCGCCGACCTCGGCGTTGGACTCGGCGGAGGACTTCACGTAGGTGCCGATGCCGCCGTTCCACAGCAGGTCCACGGGGGCCTGGAGGATCGCCTTCATCAGCTCGGCCGGGGTCAGCTTGGTGACGCCGTCCTCGATGCCGAGGGCGGCCCGCATGTGGGCGTTGACCGGGATCGACTTCGCGGTGCGCGGGTGGATGCCGCCGCCCGTGGACAGCAGCGAGGTGTCGTAGTCGGCCCAGGAGGAGCGGGGCAGGTCGAAGAGGCGGCGGCGCTCGGCGTAGGAGGTGGCCGCGTCCGGGTTCGGGTCGATGAAGATGTGGCGGTGGTCGAAGGCGGCCACCAGGCGGATGTGCTCGGAGAGCAGCATGCCGTTGCCGAAGACGTCGCCGGACATGTCGCCGACGCCGACGACGGTGAAGTCCTCGGTCTGGGTGTCGTGGCCCAGCTCGCGGAAGTGCCGCTTGACGGACTCCCAGGCGCCGCGGGCGGTGATGCCCATGCCCTTGTGGTCGTAGCCGGCGGAGCCGCCGGAGGCGAAGGCGTCGCCGAGCCAGAAGCCGTAGTCCTCCGCGACGCCGTTGGCGATGTCGGAGAAGGTGGCGGTGCCCTTGTCGGCGGCGACGACGAGGTAGGTGTCGTCCTCGTCGTGGCGGACCACGTCGACCGGGGGCACGACCTCGCCGGCGACCAGGTTGTCGGTGATGTCGAGCAGGGCCGAGATGAAGGTCTTGTACGAGGCGATGCCCTCGGCCAGCCAGGCGTCCCTGTCCACGGCGGGGTCCGGCAGCTGCTTGGCGACGAAGCCGCCCTTGGCGCCGACGGGCACGATGACGGTGTTCTTCACCATCTGCGCCTTGACCAGGCCGAGGATCTCGGTACGGAAGTCCTCGCGCCGGTCGGACCAGCGCAGACCGCCTCGGGCGACCTTGCCGAAGCGCAGGTGGACGCCCTCGACGCGGGGCGAGTACACCCAGATCTCGAAGGCCGGGCGCGGGGCCGGCAGGTCGGGGATGGCCTGCGGGTCGAACTTCATCGAGACGTACGAGTGCTGCCGGCCGTCGCTCGACTTCTGGAAGAAGTTGGTCCGCAGGGTCGCCTTGATGACGGTGAGGAAGGACCGCAGGATCCGGTCCTCGTCCAGGCTCGCGACCTGGTCGAGGGCGCCGTCCAGCTCCTCCAGGATGCCGTCGATGAGCTCGGTGCCGGCGCGCTGCCGGCCCGGGGCCATCCGGGCCTCGAAGAGGGAGACGAGCAGCCGGGTGGTGTGGACGTTGTTGCGGAGGGTGTCCTCCATGTAGTCCTGGCTGAAGGTGGAGCCGGCCTGGCGCAGGTACTTGGCGTAGGCGCGCAGCACCATCGCCTCGCGCCAGGTGAGCCCGGCGGAGAGGACGAGGGAGTTGAAGTTGTCGTTCTCGGCCTCGCCGGTCCAGGTGGCGGCGAACGCCTCCTGGAAGCGCTCGCGGGCGTCGTCGCCGACGTAGTCGCCGCCGTTGCCGGTGGGCGCGGGCATCCGCAGGCCGAAGTCGTAGATCCAGGCGTGGGTGCGGTCGGCGCAGCGGAGCTCGTACGGGCGCTCGTCGGTGACCTCGACGCCGAGGCGGTTGAGGACCGGGAGGACGGCCGAGAGGGAGATCTGGTCGCCGGTCTTGTAGATCTTGAAGCGGCGCTCGCCGGGGCCCGCGGCGACGGGCTCGTAGAGCGAGAGCGCGAAGTCCTTGCCGCTGGCGGCGAGGGCCTCCATGCGGACCAGGTCGGCGACGGCGGCGCGCGGCGAGTGGTCGGCCTTGTAGCCCTCGGAGAAGGCGTTGCCGTAGCGGCGGAGCAGCTCGGCGGCGCGCTCCTCGCCGAACTCGGCGTTGAGGGCCTCGCCGAAGCCGTCGGCCCAGGAGCGGGCGGCCTCGACGAGCCGGGCCTCGATGCGGTCCACGTCGGCGTCGGTGAGGGCGGCGAGGACGGTGCCGGGCTCGACGCGGATGACGAAGTGGAGCCGGGAGAGGATCGACTCGGTGTTCCAGGCGGTGAAGTCGACGGAGGTGCCGTTCAGCTCCTCCTTGAGGATGTCGATGATCCGCAGCCGGACGCGGGTGGTGTAGCGGTCGCGCGGCAGGTAGACGAGGGCCGAGTAGTAGCGGCCGTACTCGTCCTGGCGCAGGTAGAGCCGCAGCCGGCGCCGCTCCTGGAGGTACAGGACGCTGGTGACGATGGAGCGGAGCTGGTCGACCGGGGTCTGGAACAGCTCGTCGCGCGGGTAGGTCTCCAGGATCTGGAGCAGGTCGCGGCCGTCGTGGCTGTTCGGGGAGAAGCCGGCGCCGGCCAGCACCTCCTGGACCTTGCGCTTGACGACGGGGACGCGGCGCACCGACTCGGTGTACGCGGCGGACGAGAAGAGGCCGAGGAAGCGGCGCTCGCCGATGACGTTGCCGGCGGCGTCGAACTTCTTCACGCCGACGTAGTCGAGGTACGAGGGGCGGTGCACGGTCGCGCGGCTGTTGGCCTTGGTCAGGATGAGCAGCTTGTGCTCGCGGGCCTTGGCGCGGGCGTCGGCGGGCAGCCGGCTGAAGGACGGGGAGACCGGGTGGGCGTGGTGGCCGGACTCGCCGTCGGTGTGGTGCGGGTCGGAGCGCAGGATGCCGAGGCCGGTGCCGGGCACGGCGGCGAGGGCGTCGCCGTCGACGAGCTCGTACTCGCGGTAGCCGAGGAAGGTGAAGTGGTCGTCGGCGAGCCAGCGCAGCAGCTCTTGGGCCTCCTCGACCTCGGTGGGCCGCAGGTCGGAGGCGGTGGGCTCGGCGGGCAGGCCGTCGGCGATGCGCAGCGCGGCGTCGCGCATCTTCTCCCAGTCCTCGACGGTCTCGCGGACGTCGGAGAGGACGCGGAGGAGGTCCGCGGTGATCTGCTTGAGGTCGGCGCGGTCGGTCTCGCGGTCGATCTCGACGTGGATCCAGGACTCGGGGAGCGCGTCGTGCGGCAGCTCGCCGTGGATCTGGGTGGAGAGGACCTCGATGAGCTTGCCGGTGATGTCGCGGCGGACGAGGACCTGCGGGTGGATCACGACGTGGATGCCGCGGCCCTGGCGGGAGAGCTCGTTGGTGACGGAGTCGACGAGGAACGGCATGTCGTCGGTGACGACCTCGACGACGGAGTGGCTGCTGGTCCAGCCGTTCTCCTCGACCGTCGGGGTGTGCACCCGGACGTTCGCGGTGCCCTGGGGGCGGTTCTCCGCGAGCCGGTAGTGGGACAGCGCGGCGCCGAAGACGTCGTCCGGGTCGCGGTCCGTGAGGTCCTCGGGGGCGGTGTGCAGGTAGTAGCGCTGGAGGTAGTCGAGCACGGTGTCCCGGTCCGGGCGCTCGCCCTCCGGGCCCGTCGGAAGTCGCCCCCCGACCGGGCTGTGCTCAGCTACGCGGGCGGCCCTCTCGAGCAGCTCGGCCTTTGCTTCGTCCAGCTTGGTCTGCATGTCCTCTGACTCCTGTCGCGCGCCGTTGCGTGACGTCGGTGGGTAGGACAGAACGCCTCGACGCGGTGATTCCGGTCGAAGGAGACGTTATGCCCGGATGGGAGATGCCCGGATCGAAACCGGCCACGAAGAGCGGCGTTTCCGGACGGAGGGGATCGGCGAACGCACGGGCGGCCCGGCCGCGTGAGCGGACCGGGCGGCAGCCGGGGGCCGCACTGCCCCCGCGGCGTATCGCGCTGATCACGGGAAAAGCCTATCGCTCAAGCCCCCTGCCCCGTCATGAGCCGTATGTGTACAAAAGCGGGGGTGGAAGTTTGACGTTCTGGACAGCGACACATGCACTCTTGGCGGATCACGCCGAACGGTGCAGCGTGGACGCCAGCACGACGACGGACGACCATCGCCCAGACCGGGAGAGCCATGGCGAAGATCTTGATCGTGACAGGGGACGCGGCCGAGTCCCTGGAGGTGTTGTACCCGTACCAGCGTCTGCTCGAAGAAGGGTACGAGGTCGACATCGCCGCTCCGGCGCGCAAGCAGCTGCGGTTCGTGGTCCACGACTTCGAACCGGGCTACGACACGTACACGGAGAAGCCCGGCTACACCTGGCCGGCCGACCTCGCCTTCTCCGAGGTCGACCCGGGCGACTACGTGGCCGTGGTGATCCCGGGCGGGCGGGCCCCGGAGTACCTGCGCAACGACCCGGAGCTCCGGAAGATCCTGAAGTCCTTCTTCGACGCGGACAAGCCGGTGGCGCAGATCTGCCACGGTCCGCTGCTGACGGCGGCGGTCGGCGGGCTGGAGGGCCGCCGGGTCACCGCGTATCCGGCCCTGGAGCTGGACATGCAGGCGGCGGGCGCCGACTTCCAGGACTCGGCGGCGGTCGTCGACGGGCTGCTCGTCTCCTCGCGCGCCTGGCCGGACCACCCGACGTGGATGCGCGAGTTCCTGAAGGTGCTGCGCGCGAAGGGCTGACGGCGGGCCGGGGGCGGTCCGCCGGGGCCGCCCCCGTACGCCTCGCCAGGCCGGCCTCGCCAGGCCGGCCTCGCTAGGCCAGCTCCTCCGCGACCGCGACGGCCTCCTCCAGGGAGTCCACGACCGGCACGCCGACCCGCTCCAGCGAGGCCCGGCTGTGCGACCCGCCGGTGAAGAGCACGGCCTTCGCGCCGACGTGGGCCGCCGCCACCGCGTCGTCCGCCGCGTCGCCGATGACGACGATCCGCTCGGCGGGGACGGCGAGCGCCTCCAGGTGCCGGACCATGTTCGCGGACTTGCCTTCGGTGGACCGGTCGGTGCGCCCGTCGACCCGGACGAACCGCTCGGCGATCCCGTGCCGCCGCACCAGCGGCAGCAGCTCGGCGTGCGGCGCGAGCGAGAGCAGCGACTGGGTGCCCCCGGCGGCCTGCCGGGAGGCCAGCAGCTCGGCGGCGCCCGTGGTCAGCCCGCAGCCCTCGGCCCGCTCCCAGTAGTGCCGGTGGAAGGTCCCGTCCATCAGGAGCCACTCGGCGTCGGTGGGCAGCCGGCCCATCAGCCGCTCGTAGAACTTCGGGATCGGGACGGTGTACAGCTCGCGGTACCGCTCCAGCGTGATCGGTTCGAGGCCCAGCTCCGCGAAGGCCGCGTTGGTGGCGCCGATGACGGCGCCGATGTCGTCGAGCAGGGTGCCGTTCCAGTCCCAGACCAGATGCTTCCCCGTGTGGTGCTTCCCCATGGAGCGACGGTACAGGCCGCGGCCTCAGCCGAGCAGGGAGGGGATCTCCTGGACCCCGAACCAGAGCAGCTCGTGGTCCTCGGCCCCGTCCACGACGAACTGCGCGTCGTCGTCGCCCTGGTCGGCGGCGCCGAGCGCGGCGGCCGCGGCGGTGACGTCCTTCTCGGCGTCGTCCGCGTCGGCGTGCACGGCGGCGGCCTTGGCGAGGGCCACGGCGCCGGCGATCCGCACCTCGCCGATCGCGCCGGCGTCGAGCCCGCGGTCCGGGTCGACGGTGGCGTCCCGGTCGGCGATGTCGACGGCGACGACCACCCGGCGCCGCGGCGCCTCCGGGTCGCCCGCGACGAGCCGCAGCGAGGCGGCGGCGGCGCGGCTGAGCGCCGCGTACTCCAGCTCCTCGATGTCATCGGAGACGTACCACTCGCGCAGCGCGGGCGTGACGGCGTAGGCGGTCAGCGGACCGGGCCCCAGCTCGCCCGCCTTGTGCGCCTGTGCGAGACCGGGAAGGGTCAGAGGGACGTACACGCGCATGGCTGGCCGCTTTCGTAGTCGGAATCGCCCTCAGGATACGTCCGGGCCCACCGCCCCGGGATGTCCACCCGTGGACCCTCTTCACCCTGATAGGCGAATCACCCTGCGTACACACCCGGGCACCGTGTGCTCTTGCACGCCGTCCGGAGCCTTCGGTACAAGATCCCCGACATCAAGTTACCGACCGGTATCGCACGGTCGCTCCGCGAAGGGACCCCCATGCCGCACACCGCCACCCACCCCGGCCCGGAAACCCCGCGCCCGCCCCTCCCGGCCACCGCCGAGGGCCTCGCCGCCCGCACCGCCCGCCGCCCCGGCGGCGCCGGCGGGCGCCATCGGCCGACCGTGCCCGGGCAGGGCGGCCCCGGCGCGCGGCCCGGCTGCGCCGGCAC
>NZ_JBHYKM010000156.1:0-14300 GCF_042741435.1 Streptomyces sp. NPDC058955
GCGTCCCCGCGCTCCGTCAGCGACCTCGTTTTCTGCTCCTGCTGGGCCTCTTTCGGCGCGGGTCTCTCCGCCCCCCCCCCCCCCCCCGGGGGGGGGGCGCGGGGGGGGGGGGGCCCGCTGCCACGGCTTTCGGGGAACTCAGCCGCGCTGGATGCCCGTGGCGTCCTGGAGGACACCGCGGCGCCCGTCCTGCGTCTGCGCGATCAGCGCCTGGCCGCGCTGCTCCACGGCCAGGTACCAGGTCCCGGGGGCCAGTTCGGCGATCTGCGAACCGGAGCCGTCCTCCGCGTACAGCGGGCGGGCGACCGGCACGGCGAACCAGAACGGGGTGAAGTCCCCGCCGCCCTGCGGAGCGGCCTGCGGCTCCGGCTGCTGCGCGGCGGCCGGCTGCGGCTGACCGAAGGGCGAGCCGCCCTGCGAGGCGTCGTGCGGCGCCGGGTAGGGCTGCTGGCCCTGCTGGGCGCCCGGGTAGCCGTAGCCGCCGGGAACGCCCTGCTGCGGCTGGCCGCCGTAGGTCTGCGGGGTCTGCGGGCGCGGGGCGCCGACGAGCGGGGCCTTCAGGGCCGGGACCATCGGGGCGGCGACCGCGGCGGCGGCACCGACGAGCGCGGCGATGACGCCGAGGATCAGGCCCGCGCCCGCGTTCGCGGACTCGAAGACCCACATGAGCAGGTTCCACGCGGCGGCGATGGTGAAGGCGGCACCGACCTGGCCGAGCTCCAGGCCCAGGACCTTCCGCGGCTGCGGCAGACCGTGGGCGAAGACGACGAGCGCGGCGCCGGCGATGCCGAGGAAGAAGGCGCCCCAGCCGAGCGGCGACGCCTCCCAGGAGTTGCCGAAGTCGATCTGGTCGCAGACCGCGGCCGGGCCGTCGCAGCCGGCGGTGTCGAGGAACGAGGCGATGAACAGCACCACCGCAGCACCGATCAGCACGCCATCGCCTCGGGTGAGGGAGCGGATATTCACGTAAGAAGTCCTTCGTCGGGTCGTCGTCGCGTCGGGCAGGCGCCGGTTCTTGGCACGGGGGCGGCCCCATCGTACGGAGCGAATCTATCGCTCGCGGGTTCTACCCCTGGAGGTAGGTCACGATGCCGTCGGCGATGCCCTGCGCCGCCTTCTGCCGCCACACCCCGGACGTCAGCAGTGCGGCGTCCTTCGGATCACGCATATTGCCGCATTCGACGAAGACCTTGGGCACCGTTGACAGATTGAGACCTCCGAGATCCGAACGGACGTCCAAACCGGTTCCGCCGCCGAGGTAGTTGGCGGGCGAGGTGCCGGTCGCCCGGCGGAAACCGGACACGATCCCTTCACCGAGTTCGCGCGAGGGCGCCACGATCGGGCCGGTGTCGGCGGCCCCCTCCTTCACCTTCGCGGGCACGATCACATGGAAGCCGCGGTGGCCGGCCGCCGAGCCGTCCGCGTGCACGGAGACGACGGCGTCGGCCTTCGCCTCGTTCCCGATCCGGGCCCGCTCGTCGATGCACGGCCCGAACGGCCGGTCGGCGTCGTGCGTCAGGACCACCTTCGCGCCCCGCGCCTCCAGCAGCTTCCGCAGCCGGTGCGAGACGTCGAGGGTGAAGGCGGCCTCCGTGTACGCGGCCTCGCCGTCGGACGCGTTCGTCGAGGTCCCGGTGGTGTCGCACTCCTTGCGGGCGGTGCCGATGTCCACCTTCGCGTTGATCTCCCGGGCGTGCCGGAAGTTCCCCGGGTTGTGGCCGGGGTCGACGACGACGGTCCGCCCGGCGAGCGGACGGGCGGGGGTCGCGGTGGCGGCCTGGGTACGGGTCGCGGCGGCGGGCGTCGTGGCCGCCGCGCCCGGCCCCTGGGTCCCCTCCGCCGCCTCGGAGGCGGCCCCGCACCCGGCGAGGGCGGCGGAGCAGACGAGGACCGCGAGGGCGGCGCGGGCGGTGGGGACGGAGCGGGTCACGGGACTCCTGTGGTCGTACGGCACCCCGCGACTCTAGGCCCTCCGGTGGCCGGAAAGACGGACCGCAGGTACCGGCTCGGTCACCGCGGCGGCAATCCGCTGGACGCGTGTGCGGGTCCGGTGAAGGGTAGGACCGAGAAGCGGCGGTGACGGGGTCACCGCGCCTGGACCACGAGGGGGAACCGTGGCGGGGGAAGAACCGAACGACGCGCGTCCGCGCCGGGACGCGGACGCACCGCAGGACGCCAGGCCGGGCCAGGACGGCCCGGTCCCGCAGGACGCCCGGCCGGCTCCCGGCCCGCAGGACACACCACCGCCCGGCCCGGACCTGCGCAAGCCGCCGGCCGACGGCTCCGGTGAGACGATCATGATGCGCCCCCGCCGGGGCGGCGACGGCAGCACGGGCGCCGCCCCCGCGGGCGGCTTCGGGCCGCCGCCGGGGGCCGGTGCCGGGCCCGGCGGCACGGTCGGTGACGCGGGCGGCTTCGGCGCGCCCGCCGCAAGCGGTACGGGCTCCGCGCCCGGCGGCGGCTTCGGGCCGCCCGTCGCCGGTGGTACCGACGCCTCCGCCACCGGCTCCTTCCGGCTGCCCGCGCCCGCCCCCGCGCCCGCGCCCTGGGAGGCGCCGCAGAACGGCGGGTCCCACGGCTCGGCGGCCGCCGCGGCCGGCCCGGGGGCCACGTCCGGCGGTGGCTTCGGGCCGCCTCCCGAGGGCTACGGAGGGGGCTACGGCGGCTACGGCGGCGGCTACGGTCCCGCGCCCGGTCAGGCGCCCGCCGCCGCGCCCGGCTGGGCCGGTGCCGGGACGCTCCCGCCGCCGCCCCCCGCCCCGCCGGGAGGCCCCGGCGGCGGTGCGGGCGGCGAGGCCCGGCCCCTCCAGGCCGTGCTGGTCGCCCTGCTGAACCTCTCCTGCCTCGGCCTCGGCTACGTCGTGCTCCGCCAGTGGCTGTTCGCGGCCCTCTGCTGGGCCGCCACCGCCGGACTGCTCCTGACGGCGCTCCCGGCGGACGCGGACGGCGTGCCGCAGGGCGTGCTCATCGGGTACGGCGTCTTCCTGCTGGCCGCCGCGGCCGACGGGGCCCGCCGCGGCCTGCGCGCCCGGATCGCCTTCGGCACCACCGTCCGCCGCCTGGCGCTGCCGCTCGCCGTGGTGCTGCTCGCCGCGCCCGTCGGTGGCGCCGTCGCCTGGGCGGGCGCCCACGAGGACGCCCGCGAGGAGGCCCGCCAGCAGGCGCTGCTCGCCCGGCTCGCCGACGCCGACGCGCTGGTGAAGAGCGGGCAGGGGACGGATTTCGCGACCGCCGAGCCCAGCTACCGCAGGGCGCTCACCACGTACCAGGAGCTGGCCCGGGACCACGCCGGCTCGCGCGCCGCGAAGCTCGTGCCGGCCAGCCTCGACGCGTACTACAAGACCGTCTCCGCCCCGTACGACGAGAAGAAGTACTGCGCGGCGATCCTCCCGCTCAAGCACCTGCGGTCGCTGCCCGACACCGTCGACAAGGCGCTGCTCGGCGACCGCCCGGGCGGGACGGACGAGCCGCTGGCGCACTCGCTGTACGAGTGCGGCGCGGCCGCCCTCGGCGGGACGACGTCGACGGCCGTCACGGACAACTTCAACGACCTGACCGCCACCTTCCCGCAGTCGCCGTACGTCGGGAAGGCGACGACCGCCGTCCGGGACGCGATCCGGGCCAAGGTCGCCGCCGTCGGCGACACCTCGCTCGACCGGTGCGACACCACCGACGAGCTGCGCGCCCTGCGGGTGGTCGCGGCCGGGTCCAAGGGCCTCTCGCTGGACGCGGCGCGGGCGGACGCGGACCGGGGCGTGCGGAAGGGCGTCTTCGCCTGCGGCACCGACCAGTTCGGGGACAAGGAGTTCACCAAGGCCGTCGAGACCATGAACCAGTACGTCAAGGACTACCCGGACGGCGAATCGGTGGGCCACGCCCGCTCGATCGCGATCGCCGCGCAGATCGCCGCCGAGGAGCCGGAGGCCGGCAGGAAGCTGCCGCCGGCGACGGTGCCGGGCGGCGCCCGGATGACCATGGTGATCAGCAACGACGCCGACGACGAGGTCGAACTCCTCTACACCGGCCCGGTCACCGGCAAGATCACCCTGAAGGCGTGCGGCGGCTGCCGCAGCTACGAACGCCTGGACACCCTCCGGCCCGGCTTCAAGCCGTGCTCCGGCCCGTCCTCGAAGTACCCGAAGGTGACGATCCAGCTGCCCGCGGGCAAGTACCACCTGCTCCAGAAGCGGGCCGGGACGGGCTTCTCCACGGCCGGCGACACCAAGAGCAGCAAGGCGACCATCGAGCCCGGCTACTCGTACACCAACTGCCTCTACGTGACGAAGGGGCTGTACTGACGGGTCCGCACTAGGCGGCGAAGACGATCCGGTCCACGGCGGCCGCCACCAGCGCGTCGCGCTCCTCCTCCGAGAAGACGTCGGGGAGGGTCAGCTGCTCCACGATCAGCCAGTTCAGGGTGAGGATCAGCAGCTTGACGGCGGTGGCGTCGCCGGGGAGCCCGGACGCCTCGTGGAAGGTCACGTTCTGCTCGACGTCGGCCCGTACCCGCTCGGTGAGGATCGAGCGGAGCGCGGGCCGGCGGGTGGCCTCCAGGCGCAGTTCCAGGAGGGCGAGGTAGCCGGTGCGGAAGGCGGAGATCCGCCCGACCAGCTCCCGCATCAGCCGGGTGTACGTCTCCTTGTCGTGCGGCGCGGTCCTGGTGCCCTCCATGGTCGCCTCGTCCGGCTGGAGCCGTTCGTAGACGCGCGCCCCGGCCTGGGTGAGCAGGTCGTCGCGGTTGGCGAAGTAGTTGGAGGCGGTCCCGGTGGGCACCCCGGCCTCGGTGTCCACCGCCCGGAAGGTCAGCCCCCGGGCGCCTTCGCGGGCCAGCACCTCGATCGCGGCGTCCACGAGCGCGGTGCGCCGCTCCGGGTTCCGTCGGGCCATGGGGACCACTCCGTTCGTAGTACTACATCTGAACCCCTTCGCGTAGGGTACGCGCACCCCGCGATGAGTTCGCGCCGCCCGGGCAGTCATGACTCCGGAACGACCGAACGAGGAGGAGCCCCATGCCCCAGTTGTTGAAGGTCCAGAACTTCTTCGTCTCCGCCGACGGCATCGCCGCCGGCGAGGACCAGTCCCTGGAGCGGCCCTTCGGGAACGTCGACCCCACCGGGCTCTTCTCCTGGGCCGGGGCCACCGCGAGCTGGCCCACCCGCACCGACCCCGGCGGCACCCGCGGCCTCGACGACTACATGGTCCGGGACTTCCACCACAACATCGGCGCCGAGATCATGGGCCGCAACAAGTTCAGCCCCCTGCGCGGCCCCTGGCGGGACGAGGAGTGGAAGGGCTGGTGGGGCGAGGAGCCGCCGTTCCACACCCCGGTCTTCGTCCTCACCCACCACGAGCGCCCGTCCTTCACGCTCTCCGACACCACCTTCCACTTCCTCGACGCCGACCCGGCGACCGCCCTGGAGCGGGCGAAGGAGGCGGCGGACGGGAAGGACGTCCGCCTCGGCGGCGGGGTGACGACGATCCGCGAGTTCCTGGACGCCGACCTCGTCGACACCCTCCACATCGCCGTCTCCCCGGTGAAGCTCGGCAGCGGCCTCAAGCTCTGGGACGCGCCCGAGGAGCTGACCGACCGCTACCACCTGGACGTCGTCCCCAGCCCGAGCGGGGTCACCCACCACCTGTTCTGGCGCAAGTGACCCGCTCGACGGCACTCGGGAGCCCCGGCGGTCAGGCGACCCGGCGCAGCACCCGCAGCGAGTCCGTGACCGAGACCTCCTCGAAGTCGCCGGACTCCAGCGCCCGCAGATAGATCCGGTACGGCGCCTGGCCGCCGTCCGCCGGGTCCGGGAAGACGTCGTGGATGACCAGCAGGCCCCCGGGGGCGACCCGGGGGGCCCAGCCCTCGTAGTCGTTCGTGGCGTGCTCGTCCGTGTGCCCGCCGTCGATGAAGACGAGCCCCAGCTCCCCGCCCCACACCTTCGCGACCTGCGGGCTGCGCCCGACCACCGCGATCACGTGCTCCTCCAGACCCGCCTTCCGCAGCGTCCGCCGGAACGTCGGCAGCGTGTCCATCACGCCCACCTCCGGGTCCACCACCGTCGGGTCGTGGTACTCCCACCCCGGCTGCTGCTCCTCGCTGCCCCGGTGGTGGTCCACGGTCACCGCGACCGTCCCCGCCGCCCGCGCCGCGTCCGCGAGCAGGATCGTGGAGCGCCCGCAGTACGTGCCCACCTCCAGCAGCGGCAGCCCGAGCTTCCCGGCCTCGGCCGCCGCCGCGTACAGCGCCAGGCCCTCCCCGACGGGCATGAACCCCTTCGCGGCCTCGAAGGCGGCGAGGATCTCGGCACTGGGCTCGGACATGGCGGTCTCCTACTGGCGAGTAGTACGTCGGTACGGGCGCCCATCGTGCCTTACGCGTCGCACTCGAACCACACCGTCTTCCCGTCCCTCCGCTCCTCCACCCCCCACCGGTCCGTCACGCCCTCCACCAGGACCAGCCCCCGCCCGCCCTCCGCCGTCGGCTCCGGCGCCTTCGCGTGCAGCGCGCCGGGCACCCCGTCCGCCACCTCCACCCGCACCCCGTACGGCTCCCGCAGGATCAGCACCGAGCAGTGGCGCCCCGGCACGTGCCGCACGACGTTCGCGACGAGCTCGGTCAGCGCGAGGGTCGCGGGATCGCTCAGCTGATCGAGTCCCCACCGCGTGAGGAACATGCGCAGGATGGTGCGCATGTGGCGCGCCGAGTGCTCACCCACGGTGAAGCCCATCCGGTAGCTGGCCTCAAGTGCCGCAGGATGCAAGTCTGTTGGTTCATTCATGCCTCCAGAGTGAGCGCATCTCGTTACGCTCGGCTACGGACTGAACGCAACGCCACGGTGCGTACGCAATGGGGGGTGACCTCGCCATGGTCAACATCCGCAGCCTCGATCCCAGCGCCTCCCCGCTGGACTACTACGGCTACGAACTCCGCCGGCTCAGAGAAGACGCGGGCCTCAGCCAGTCGAAGCTCGGCGGAATCCTCTTCTGCACGGGCTCGCTGATCGGCCAGATCGAGACGGCGAGAAAGGTCCCGACCAGGGAGTTCTCGGAGCGCCTGGACGCGGCGCTGATGACGGGCGGGTTCTTCACGCGGCTGGTGGGGCTGGTGCTGAAGAGCCAACTGCCGTCGTGGTTCAGGCCGTATGTGGAGATGGAGCAGAAGGCGACGTACCTGTGCTCCTTCCAGGCGCAGTTGGTGCATGGGCTGCTCCAGACGGAGGAGTACGCCCAGGCCGTCATGAGCGTCAGGTTCGAGAGCGACGTCGACACCCAGGTGGCCGCGCGGATCGAGCGCCAACGGATCCTGGACCGCGTGAACCCGCCTCTGCTCTGGTTCGTCATGAGCGAGGCGGCCCTGCGTCAGGAGGTCGGTGGTCGAGCGGTGATGAGAGCTCAACTGGCCCACCTGTTGACCATGCAGGAGCGCGAGTGGGTGAAGATCCAGGTCCTTCCGTTCGCGGTGGGAGCGCACGCGGGTCAGCCAGGCTCCTTCACCCTCCTCCGCTTCGATGACGACCCGGATCTCGTCTACACCGAGGACTTTGTCCAGGGCCATATGACGGTGGATTCAACCGCGTTCAAGGACGGGTCGCTCCGTTACGATCACCTGCGAGCGGCCGCCCTGTCGGTGGAGGATTCGACCGCGCTGATCACCCGCGTCATGGAGGAGCACTATGGAGACCAACCGGAACCTGGCGGGCGCGCACTGGCGTAAGTCCTCGTACAGCGCTGACAACGGCGGCGAGTGCATCGAGGTCGCCGACCTCTCCGCCCACATCGCCGTCCGCGACTCCAAGAACCCCGAAGGCCCCGCCTTCCTCGCGTCGCCCGCCGCCTTCACGGCGTTCGTGAGCGCCGCCGCCGAGGGGCGCATCGGCCGCTGACCGGTGGCGACCCTCATCGGCATGGTGATCCTCGCCGTCGTCCTTCCGACGTGGGCGGGGATCACCTACGTGGGGCTGGTCCGCGCCCGCCGGGAGAACGCCGGCCTGCCGCCCCCGCCCCGCCGCCGGCGTACACCCGCCAAGAAGGCCGCGTGGATCGCCGCCCTGGCCTACCTCCTCGGTGGGGCGCTGCACGTGTACGGGCTCTCGTACATGCCCTTCCTCCAGCCGGAGGACGCGTGCTGGTTCAACGCGGGCCACATGGCAAGCCCGGACTCCAGCAGCGCGCTGCCGGTGAGCCTGGTGTGCGCGGGGGAGGAGATCGTCCCGGCGTGGGTGAACCCGGGGCTGCTCGTCCTCGCCGTCACCGCTGCCGGGGCGACCGTCACGTCCGTCGTGCTGGCGGTGCGGAGAGGCGGAAGGTCCAGGTGTCGACCGTGTACCGGGCCGGGTCGGCCGGGTGGGGTTCCGCGACGGTCGCGGTGAGTTCGTTCCCGTCCCACCGCAGGGCACGTATCGTCCGGGTGTCCGTGAGCGGCTTCAGTTCGGCGAGGACGGTCGTGCCGAGGTCGCGGCCGACCGCGCGGATCACCCCGCCGTCCAGGACGAGGACGGTCCCGTCGGGCAGGACGACCGGTCGCGGCGGCTGCGGGTCGCCGAGCCGGGGGCCGGGGACGACGGTGCCGCCGGGCAGGAGCCGTACGACACGGCCCCGGGTCGGGATGCGCCGGTCCGCCTCCACGACGCGGACGCCGCTGCCGACGACGTAGTGCCCGTACGACGGCCAGCGGTCCGTCTCGGCGCCGTCGCGGTCGTAGGCGCGGGTCTCGAAGATGCCGTAGCCCTCCAGGCCCAGCAGGAAGCGGCCGCCGCCGAGGGCCGCGCCGCGTTCGCCGCGCAGCTCGGCGACGAGCCGGCCGTCGGCCAGGTCGAGGAGGTACGCGGGGCCGAGGAAGCCCCAGGGCGTGTACTCCAGGGAGTCCGTCGTCACCAGGACCCGGCCGCCGGAGACATGGGCGGCGTTGGGGCGGCCGGCGAAGGCGTGGGTCCAGAGGGTACGGCCGTCGGCGCCGGTCGCCCGGACCTCGCCCTCCGCTCCGTGGACGGCGAACTCGCCGCGCCGGGCCAGCGGTTCGCCCCGGCGGTGGGCCCACTCGTACGGCGGCGAGCCCTCGCCCCGCCGATGCCCGACGGCCTCCGCGCGCCACACCCCGATGCCCGTCATGGCGGGAGCGTACGCCCGCCGGGCTCTCACCGTCCGTCGAAGAGGTGGGCGAGCGTCGTCGGCGTGAGCCGAAGGTGCTCGAACTCGGCCCGGCAGCCCTCCCCGACGGGCGACTGCGCGACGACACCGACCCGCACCGGGCCGTCCGCGCCGAGCGCGAACTGCCGCACCCGGAGCCGTGCCTTCGGTGAAGGATCCGACGACCCGGGAGGAAGTCCATGTGGAACGATCGCGAGGTGAGCCACCCCGACTTCGACCTGCCGCCACTCGCGCCGCCCGACGTGCTCGCCGAGTGGAACGACCTGGCCGACCAGGTCTGCCGGGAACTCGTCCGCGCGGGGCTCCCCGCCCACAGGAGCGACCGCGACGACGACCGGCGGGCCGGGGCGGGGGTGGCTGTCCACGTGGACCGCCTCGCCGACGGCGGGGTGTTCGCGGACTGGACGACGAGCGACGAGCTGTGCGCGGAGGCGCTCGGCCTCTACGCCCGCGGCATCGACCACGACGACCCGCCGTCGGCGGTCCGCCACCACAACACCGTGCACGTCCTCATGCGCGACGCCCTGACGGGCATCCTCGCCTCGGCCGGCTTCGAGGTCGCGGTGCCGGACCCGCACACGTACGGCAGCACGGCGCGGGTGACGGGCCGCCGCCCCTGACGGGGGCTCAGGCCCCCGTCAGCACCCCCCGCAGCTTCAGCACCCCCGCCTTCCACTCCTCGCCGTCCGACTCCTCCCACAGCTCCAGGAGTTCGGACGGCTCGGCGAGCACCCGGTCGAGCGCGGCGACGGCCTCCGCCCGCAGCTCCACCGGCAGGTCACCCAGCGGCTCCTTCGGCCCGTACGAGGTCGTCACCGCCTCCCCGCCCGCGCACTGCGCCGCCACCAGCGCGGCGGCCGCGATCGCCTCCGCCCCGAAGTCCGCGTCCAGATACTCCTCCCCGGTCCCGGTCACCTCCCGGAACGCCGCGAGCAGCACGTCCGCCTTCTTCCCGTCGGCGGCCTCGTCCACCCGGTACGAGAAGTCGGCGGCGGTGTCGTTGTCGAACGGTCCGATGTCCCAGGTCCCCATGGCGCGCACGCCCTTTCACGATCGTGTCGTCCGGTCTGATCGCTATCGTGACAGGGCCCACTGACAACGCGAGGGGAGCAGCGTGAGGAGCGCGGAGGCTCAGTCGCCCCGCACGCGCGCGTGGAGGTGCATGTCGTGGGGGCCGTCGTCGTGGACGGCGGCCCTGCGCTTGGTGCCTTCCAGGGCGAAGCCGGCCTTCCCGGCGACGCCGCAGGAACCGGCGTTGTGGACCGAGTGCTCCAGCTCCACGCGGTGGAAGCCCGCCTCGTCCAGAGCCCAGGCGGCGAGCGCCGTCAGGGCCCGGGTGGCCACTCCGGCGCCCCGGGCGGCCGGCAGCACCCAGTAGCCGACCCAGGCGACGCCGTCGTCGAAGTCGAAGCCGCGCAGGGCTATCCGGCCGAGGACCTCCCCGGTCGCGCCGGTGACCGCCCAGTGGGCGCCCTTCTCGCGCGCCCAGTCCTCGCGGTAGTCGTCGAACCAGCCGGCCACCTGCGCCGCGGAGGTGGGACGCCGGGTGTGCCAGCGCCGCAGCTCCTCGTCCGCGTACGCGGACAGGAAGACCGGGGCGTCGGCCTCCTCCCAGGGGCGCAGCAGCAGCCCGCCGGCGGCGGGGAGGACGGGCTGGGGGCGGGCGGACAGCGCGCCGGTCTCGATGACGGGCGGCGTCGACAGGGTGCGGGTCATGCGCCCCATGATCACAGTTCCAGCGCGTGGCCCGTCGTGGCGTCCACGTGGGACGGGACCTCGTCGTGGCGGTCGCCGACCGTGGAGGTGCCGGTCGGTTCGAAGACGAGGAGGGACGCGCCGGTGGGGGCGTACGGCTTGTGCTCCGTGCCCCGGGGGACGGTGAAGACCGAGCCCTTCGGGAGGCGGACCGTGCGCTCGCCGGCCGGTTCGCGGAGCGCGATGCGCAGTTCGCCGTCGAGGACGAGGAAGAACTCGTCGGTGTCGTCGTGCGCGTGCCACAGGTGCTCGCCCTCGACCTTGGCCACGCGGACGTCGTAGTCGTTGACGCGGGCGACGATCCGGGGGCTCCACAGGGCGTCGAAGGAGGCGAGGGCGGCGGACAGGGCGAGGGGTTCGTGGTTCGTCATGGGGCGATCCTCGCCGTGGCGGCCGGTCCCGCGTGAGTGCTAGGAATCGCGTATGACGCAAGGATCCTCGCAGGGGCGGGCTCGTGGGCGGTCGCTCCACCGGGTCGTCGTGATCGTCGACGCCAACTCCAATCCCTTCGAGCTCGGCTGCGCCAGCGAGGTCTTCGGACTGCGGCGGCCCGAGCTGGGGGAGGGGCGGGAGCTGCTGTACGACTTCGGGCTCTGCTCGCCGGAGCCGGAGACGGTCATGCGGGACGGTTTCTTCACGCTGTCCGGGGTGCGGGGGCTCGACGCCGCCGACACGGCCGACACCGTCGTCGTGCCCAACCGTCCCGACGTCGCCGTGCCGCGCCGGCCCGCCGTCCTCGACGCGATCCGGCGGGCGCACGCGCGCGGGGCGCGGCTGATCGGCTTCTGCAGCGGGGCGTTCACGCTGGCCGAGGCGGGGGTGCTGGACGGGCGGCGGGCCACCGCGCACTGGCAGTGGGCGGACGACTTCCGCGCCCGCTTCCCGGCCGTCCGGCTGGAGGAGGACGTGCTCTTCGTCGACGACGGCGACATCCTCACAGCGGCGGGCAGCGCCGCCGCCCTGGACCTCGGGCTGTACGTCGTCCGGCGCGACCACGGCGCCGAGATCGCCACCGCCGTCAGCCGGCGGCTGGTCTTCGCCGCCCACCGTGACGGCGGACAGCGGCAGTTCATCGAGCGGCCGGTCCCGCCGGTCCCGGACGAGTCCCTGGCGCCGCTGCTGGCCTGGGCGCAGGAGCACCTCGACCGGCCGCTGGCCGTGAGCGATCTGGCGGCCCGGGCCGCCGTGAGCCCGGCGACGCTGCACCGGCGGTTCCGGGCGGAGCTGGGGACGACGCCGCTCGCCTGGCTGACGGGGGAGCGGGTGACGCTGGCCCGGCGGCTCCTGGAACGCGGCGAGGCCCGCCTGGACGTGGTGGCCCGGCGTACCGGACTCGGCACGGCGGCCAACCTGCGGGCGCTGGTGCGCCGGGACACGGGCCTGTCGCCGTCCGCGTACCGGCGGCGGTTCGGGCCGGACGCCGCCGGAGCGTCCCGCTGAGACGCCGACGGGGCGGCGTGCTCCGGCGTGGTGCCGGAACAGGCCGCCCCGGGGAGTGGGACGCGGGTGCCGAGGGTGGCCGGCACGGCGGTTACTTCGGGTCCTTGTTGAAGGTCCTCGTCGACCAGACGTAGCCGAGGACGGCCAGGCCGACGCACCAGGCCACCGCGAGCCAGCCGTTGTGGCCGATCTCGGTGCCGAGGAGCAGGCCGCGGAGGGTCTCGATGGCGGGGGTGAAGGGCTGGTACTCGGCGATCGGCTGGAACCAGCCCGGCATCTGCGCGACCGGGACGAAGGTGCTGGAGATCAGCGGCAGGAAGATCAGCGGGAGCGCGTTGTTGGACGCGGCCTCCGCGTTGGGCGAGACCAGGCCCATGCCGACCGCGATCCAGGTGAGCGCCGTGGCGAACAGGACCAGCAGGCCGAAGGCGGCCAGCCACTCCAGGGCCGTGGCGTCCGTGGAGCGGAAGCCGATCGCCACGCCCACCGCGCCGACGAGGACCACGCTCGCCACCGACTGGAGGACGCTGCCGACCACGTGCCCGACGAGGACCGACGGGCGGTGGATGGCCATGGTGCGGAAGCGGGCGATGATGCCCTCGCTCATGTCGTTGGAGACGGAGACCGCCGTGCCGATCACGGTGGAGCCGATCGTCATGAGCAGCAGGCCCGGGACGAGGTAGGCGACGTACGCGGAGCGGTCCGCGCCGCCCATGCCGGCGCTCATCACGTCGCCGAAGATGTAGACGAAGAGCAGCAGCAGCATCACCGGCGTGAGCAGCAGGTTCAGCGTCAGCGACGGGTAGCGGCGGGCGTGCAGGAGGTTGCGGCGGAGCATCGTGGACGAGTCGCGGACGGCGAGGGACAGGGTGCTCATCGGACAGCCTCCTTCGGCTGGGCGGGGACGGTGGTGGCGGTGAGGGCGAAGAAGACGTCGTCGAGGTCGGGCGTGTGGACGGTGAGTTCGTCCGCCTCGATGCCGGCCGCGTCGAGCCGGTCGAGCAGGGTGCGGAGCGCCCGCTGGCTGCCGTCGTTCGCGATCTGGAGGGTCAGGGCCTCGTCGTCCCGCGTCGCCTCGCCCAGCGCGTCGGAGGCGCTGCGATAGGCGTCGGGGCCGGTGAAGCGGAGGCGGACGTGGCCGCCGGGGATCTGGCGCTTGAGGTGGTCGGCGGTGCCTTCGGCGACGATGCGGCCTCCGTTGAGGACGGCGATGCGGTCGGCGAGTTCGTCGGCTTCTTCGAGGTACTGGGTGGTGAGGAAGACGGTGACGCCGTCGGCGACGAGTTCGCGGATGATCTGCCACATGTTGTGGCGGGAGCGGGGGTCGAGGCCGGTGGTGGGTTCGTCGAGGAAGATGATCCTGGGGTCGCCGACGAGGGTCATGGCGATGTCGAGGCGGCGCTTCATGCCGCCGGAGTAGGTGGAGGCGGGTTTCTTCGCGGCGTCCACGAGGTCGAAGCGGGCGAGGAGTTCGGCGGCGACCTTGCGTCCCTCGGCCTTGGGGAGGTGGTGGAGGTCGGCCATGAGGAGCATGTTCTCCTCGCCGGTGATCAGGCCGTCGACGGCGGAGAACTGGCCGGTGACGCCGATGGCGGCGCGGACGGCCTGCGGGGAGCCGCTGAGGTCGTGGCCTGCGACGGAGGCCCGGCCGGAGTCGGCGGAGACGAGGGTGGACAGGATCTTCACGGCGGTGGTCTTGCCGGCGCCGTTCGGACCGAGCAGGGCGAAGATCGTGCCCTCGGGGACGGTCAGGTCGACTCCGTCGAGGACGACCTTGTCGCCGTACGACTTGCGCAGACCGTTCGCCGCGATCGCGGGGTGCGTCATGACGGGTGTGCTCCTCGTTTTCTGGAAGGCGGTGGGGGCGGTCAGTTGGCGTGGGCGGTGATGTCGCCGTGGGAGGTGGTGGCGCGGATGGTGAGGTCGGCGCCGGTGCCCTTGGCGTTCTGGAGGGTGTTGTG
>NZ_JBHYKM010000157.1:0-14110 GCF_042741435.1 Streptomyces sp. NPDC058955
GTGCTGGGCTCCGCCACGTCCGCGTCCGCGTCGATGATGGCGTCGGCCTCGGTGGCCGCCTCGGCGTCCGCCTCGGCCGTCGGCTGCGCCTCCGGCGCCGCCTCGGCGGCGGGCTCGGTCTCGGCCTCCGGCTCGGCCGCCGCCTCGCTCGCTTCGGCGACGTCCGCCGGTGCAGTGTCGGGCTCCGTCGCCTCAGCGGCGTCGGCCTCGGCGGTGTCCGCCTCCGGCGTCGACTCCGCTTCGGTGGTCGTCTCGGCGACCGTCGCCCGCTCCGCGTCCGTGTCCGCGCTCGCCTCGACGGCGTCGGCCGGAGCGGCTTCCGGCGTGGCGGCGGTGTCCGCCTCCGGCCCCGTGACCTCGACCTCCACGTCCTGCTCGGGCGCAGCGACCTCGGCCTCGGCCGCCGGCTCCGCGGTCTCGGCCTCCGGCTCGGCGTCGGCCGCCGCCGGCTCCGCGACCTCGGCCTGGGCCGCAGGCTCCGCAGCCGCGACCTCGGCCTGCGCGACAGGCTCCTCGGCCTTGACCTCGGCCTCGGCCTGGACCGCAGCCTCCGTGGCCTCAGCCGCAGCCTCGGCCTGTGCCGCCGGCTCCGCAGCCTCGACCTCGACCTCGTCCTGCGCGACAGGCTCCGCAGCCTCGGCCTGTGCCGCAGGCTCCGCGGTCTCGGGATCCGCCGTCGCAGGCTCCCCCGCCGGGGCCGTCTGCGGGGACGTGCGGGCCTTGGGGATCTGGGGGTTGTCGAAGGACGCTGCCACCAGGGCGTTGGCGGCCTTCTCGGCGGCCGTCGCCGGAGGGGTGGGCTCCCGGTCGGGCTCGGGGGTGGGCTCCGTGGCGAGCGTCGCCGCGGGGGGCTCGGGTTCGCGGGACTGGGGCGGGACGGAAGGGGTCGCGGGATCTTCGCGGTCGCGGCCGAATACCTTGCGCAGCAAGCTCCGAATACCCATGGGCGAACCCTTTCGCATGAGTTGGATGCGGTATGCGTCCTTCATCCCTGGCCAGGGCGGACACGTAAGGTTAGCGGCCGCGTCCTCCGGTTCTGTGGACCCCGTCGGTCACGGTTGCCGTGCATTCATCCGGCGTTCATTCCGCCGCCGTCCCCGTGCAGATGTGCGCACATACCGTCGCGGCCGAACGGATTCCCGACACCATGTCGGCGCAGTGCTGCGCCGGAGGAGGACGAAGTGCGCAAACTGCTGCCGCTGATCGGCACCAACCCGCACGGGGGCGGTCGTTCCGCTCTCACCTGCCGGTTCCGCTGTGGTGACGCCTGCTTCCACGAGGTGCCGAACACCAGCGACAACGAGTACGTCGGCGACGTCATAGCCGGTGTGCTGTCCCGCCGTTCCGCGCTCCGTGCCGCCGCCGTCGCGACGGTCGCCACCGCCGCCGGTGGTTCGCTCGTCCTCGGCGGCGCCCCGGCGGCCGAGGCGCACCCCGGGCACAAGCCCGCGCCCGCCGGCGACGGCGCCCGCGGCCTCCGCTTCGCGCCGGTCGCGCCGAACACCGCCGACCAGGTCACCGTCCCGTCCGGTTACGGGCAGAACGTCGTCATCCGGTGGGGCGAGCCGATCCTCCGCGGCGCCCCCGCCTTCGACTCCGAGAACCAGACCGCCGCGGCGCAGGCCGGTCAGTTCGGCTACAACAACGACTTCCTCTCCCTGCTGCCGCTGCGCGGGGAGTACGGCAAGCAGGTGCTCGTCGCCAACCACGAGTACACCGACGAGATCCTGATGTTCCGCGGCTACGACGCCGAGAACCCGACCCGCGAGCAGGTCGAGATCGCCTGGGCCGCGCACGGCCTGTCCGTCGTCGTCGTGCAGGAGGAGCGCCGCACCGGCAAGCTGACGCCGGTCTCCCGCCACTACCTGAACCGCCGCCTCCACACCACCAGCGAGTTCGAGCTGACCGGCCCGGCCGCCGGCTCCGCGCTGGTGAGGACCTCGGTCGACCCGGAGGGGCGTACGGTCCTCGGCACGCTCAACAACTGCGCGGGCGGCACCACCCCGTGGGGCACCACGCTCCACGGCGAGGAGAACTTCAACCAGTACTTCGCCAACGGCTCGTCCGAGACGGACAAGCGGTACGGCATGGTCGCCGGCGCCTCCGAGCGCAAGTGGGAGCGGTTCGACAAGCGCTTCGACCTCGCGCAGGAGCCGAACGAGGCGCACCGCTTCGGCTGGGTCGTCGAGCTCGACCCGTACGACCCGCAGTCCACGCCCCGCAAGCGCACCGCGCTCGGCCGCTTCAAGCACGAGGCCGCGCAGCCGCGCCTGACCGCCGACGGCCGTCCGGTCGTCTACATGGGCGACGACGAGCGGTTCGACTACTTCTACAAGTTCGTGTCGTCGAAGCGGATGATGAAGGGCTCGTCGCGCCGGGCGCGCGAGCACAACCTCACGCTGCTCGACGAGGGCACGCTGTACGTCGCCAAGCTGACCGGCGACTCCCCGGCCGCCGAGATCGACGGCACCGGCAAGCTCCCGAACGACGGCGAGTTCGACGGTTCCGGCACCTGGATCCCGCTCGCGACGGCCGGCCCCGACGGCGCCGTCTCGCACGTGCCGGGCATGACCGCCGAGGAGGTGTTCGTCTTCACCCGCGTCGCCGGTGACAAGGCGGGCGCGACGAAGATGGACCGCCCCGAGGACGTCGAGCCGTCGCCCCGCAGCGGCCGGGTGTACGTCGCCCTCACCAACAACAAGGACCGCGGCAAGGCCGGCAAGGCGCCGGCCGACGAGGCCAACCCGCGCAACGCCAACAAGCACGGGCAGGTCCTGGAGCTGGCCGAGCACTGGGACGACCCGTCCTCGGACGGCTTCGCCTGGCGCCTCTTCCTCGTCGCCGGCGACCCGAACGACCCGGCCACCTACTTCGCCGGCTACCCGAAGGAGAAGGTCTCCCCGATCTCCTGCCCGGACAACGTGGCCTTCGACCCGCACGGCAACCTGTGGATCTCCACCGACGGCAACCAGCTCGGCTCGCACGACGGCCTCTTCGGCGTCGCCACCCACGGCGAGCGCCGCGGTGAGCTGAAGCAGTTCCTGACCGTGCCCAAGGGCGCCGAGACCTGCGGCCCGATCATCCAGGACCGCCGCGTCCTGGTGGCCGTGCAGCACCCGGGCGAGATCGACGGCGCCTCCGTCGAGAACCCGGCCTCCGTCTGGCCCGACGGCCCCGGCAGGATCGTCCGCCCGTCGGTCGTCGCCGTCTGGCGCACCGACGGCCGCGACATCGGCGTCTGATCCGGATCCCGGTCCGGCGGTAGCCGTACGCGTGGGCCTGGGGGTCAGCCGACCCCCAGGCCCTCCCGGAAGCGGACGAACTGCTCCTCCGGGTCGCCCGTGTACGCCCACGGCACCCACGCCGCCCGCGTCCCGAGCAGGCCGAGCAGCTCCCGCGCCGGCTCCACCTGGCCCGCGTAACAGGCCGCGTGCGCCAGGAAGTTGAGGTCCCCGACCTCCTCGGGGGCGACCGGCCGCGAGGCGTCCCGGCCGCCGATCCAGCGCTCGTAGGTGCGCCGCAGCTCGGTCACCGCCAGCTCGTGCTTCCAGTGCTGGTCGAAGCCGCGCACCGGGCCCCGGCCCAGCGCCCCGTCGGCGATGTAGCGGTACTCCTCCACCCGTGCCACCTGCACCAGGACCGGCAGCGCCGAGCCGGGCGGCGCCACCCCCGCCGCGTCCCGCGCGAAGTCGTACATCGACCCGTGGGTGCCGTGCCAGCGCGCCGAGAGGTAGCGCAGCACCTGTACGTGACCTTCGGTGTTGTACGGGTCGCGGCGCCGCAACTCGTCGAACCAGTAGCGCAGTTCGCGGCGCGGCACGCCGCCGTCGTACAGCCGGGCGACGGAGAGCAGCGACACCCACGGCATCGGGTCGGCGGGTGCCGCGTCCGCCGCGCCCCGGCAGGCGTCGACGGCCGCGTCGATCCGGGCCCGGTCCACGGCGGCGCCCCGGCCGGCCGCGATGGCCGCGTCGAAGACCCGTACCACCTCGGTCGCCGCCCGGAGCACGGCGGCGTCGGCGCTGCGGGGTTCGGCGGCCCGCCAGGTCTCGACGGTGGAGCTGCCGGCGGCGGCGTGCGAGAGCAGCCGGATCCGGTGGGTGCGGCGGGCCCAGTCGTCGCCGGTGGCGGCGAGCAGGTCCCGTACGCCCTGCCAGCGGCCGATGACGATGTCGTGGCGGGCCTCGGTCAGCGCGCGGTCACCGAAGTCCGGGTCGAAGTCGGGGATGAACCGGTCCGCGCGGGACCGTCTGAGGGCGCGTCGGCGTACGCCCATGGGGGCCTCCTTCGATCGGTGCGTCGGTACAGCAACGGGCGGGTCGGCGTCAGAAGTCGGTGGCGTAGCTCTTGTCCCGCAGGCGGGTGCCGGGGGAGACCGGGGCCGACTCGTCGGCGGCGGCGAGGGCGCGGGAGGCGTCCAGGCGGGCGGGCCGGTAGTAGTCGCTGCCCTTGCGCCAGTACACCGTCATCGGGACGAGGCCGGCGGCGAGCCCGCCGAGGCCGATGGCGAGGGCGGTGGTGGACAGCTCGCCCAGCGACTCCACGAACGCCCACAGCATGAAGGCGGAGCCGAGCAGCGGCCACACCCCGCCGAGCAGGAAGTTCCGGGCCGAGCGCAGCAGCAGGGACTTGTACGCGACGACGGCGGCGATGCCCGCCAGGCCGTAGTAGAAGGCGATCTGGAGGCCGATCGCGGAGACCGCGTCGCGCAGGATCCGCTGCACGGAGCCGGCGGCGGCCGCGGCGCCGAAGAGGACGAGCGCGGCGGCGCCGACGGCGGCGATCGCCACCCACGGGGTGTTCCAGCGGCGGTGGACCAGGCCGAGGGCGGCCGGGAGGGTCCGGTCGCGGCCCATCGCGAAGAGCGAGCGGGTCACCTGGAGGAGGGTGGTCTCCAGGGTCGCGACCGTGGACAGGATCACGGCGACGACCAGGAGCTTCCCGCCGACGCCCGGCCAGATCTCCTCGCCGAGGACGGCGAGCACGTTCGGCCCGGCGGACAGGATCCCGTCGGCGGGCAGCAGCACGTTCACCGCGACCGTGAAGGCCACGAAGAGGAGGAAGACGAAGCCGACGCCGACCAGCGCGGCGAGCCCGGCCGTCCGCCGGCTGTTCCGGGTCTCCTCGCTGAGGTTGCTGGTGACGTCCCAGCCCCAGTAGTAGAAGGCGGCGATCAGGGCGCCCGCGGCAAAGCCCTCGGGGCCGTGGAAGTGCCCGAGGCCGAACCAGGACCAGTCGAAGGCGACGGCCCGGCCGCGGTGCGCCACCGCCGCGAGGACGAAGACCAGCAGGATCGCCATCTCGATGCCGGACATGAGGAGTTGGGCCCGTACGGTGAGCCGGGCGCCGCCCAGCACGACGCCGAGCATCAGCAGGAACCAGCAGGCGCCGACACCGGTCGCCAGCGGGGTCGAGGTGGCGAGGTCCCCGTCGAAGAGGGCGAGGGTGAGCGCGCCGGCGGGCAGCGAGCCGGCCACCATGAACACGGTCGCGGCGAAGACCAGCGCCCAGCCGGAGAGGAAGCCGAGGAAGGGGTGGAGCGTGCGGCCCACCCACGAGTAGCCGGCGCCCGCGTTGACGTCGATCCGGCCGAGGCGCGCGTAGGCGAGGACGATGCCGAACATCGGTATCGCGCAGTAGAGCAGCGCGGCGGGCCCGGCGTATCCGACCGCCCCGAAGAGCACGGCGGTCGTGGCGGCGAGCGAGTAGGCGGGGGCGCTGCCCGCGACGGCCATCACGATGGTGTCGAAGGTGCCGAGGACATTGGGCTGGAGCCCTCTGCTGGTGGTCGTGCGCATGACGGTGTCCTCGGAGTCCTGGGAGCGGGTGTGGGGGGTTCCGGACGACGGAGGGATGAGGGGGACGAGGAGGGTGGTGGGCAAGGTGAAGTGGCCCGGTCGGCGAGCCGGTTGGCCGGCCGGGCGTGGGCGCGGGCAGGGGCGCGGGCGCTGATCACGTCGGGGCGGTCGAGCGCATCGTAGTCGCCCCGGTGGAATCCGGTAACGGTGGCAGGAGGGTTCCGTTCCGTGACCGCCGGTAAGTCCTCCGATACGCCCCCACGTACCGTCCCAAAGGGGTTTGGGGGGCGGTCAGCGCAGCTCGGGGCCGGCGATGGCGCGGGCCGCGCGGACCTCCTGGCGGAGCGGGGCGAGGACCCCCTCGTCGTCGCCGGGCAGTTCGGTGCGGACCGCGAAGAGGGTCTCGGTGGCGCGCAGGCCCTCGGCCAGCTCCCGCAGTTCGCGCGCCACGGCCGTCACCTCCACCGGGTCCGGCGGCGGGGCGCCGTGCGCGACCCGGATGCGGGCGGCGGTGGTGGCGTCCACGATCCGTTCGACGGCGATCGCCAGCGGCCACCAGGCGGCGGCGCGGGTGCCGGTCGGCGGCGGCTCGGTGAGGGCGCGCTGGAACTCGGAGCGGACCGCCGACAGGTCCCGGTAGAGCTTGCGGCGGGCCCGCAGCCGGCCGGCGTCGGCGTCCGTGCCGAAGGCGCGTTCCACATAGGCGGCCGAGTCCGCGACGGCGTCGGCGAGCCGGTCGCCGATCCGGCTGTGCCAGGACTCCGGCCACAGCAGGTAGCCGGCGACGAGCGCGATGGCGCAGCCGATGAGGGAGTCGTACAGGCGGGGCAGGACGAGGTCGAAGCCCTCCTGGTTGAGGGCGTCGGAGAGCAGCAGGATGACGGGGGTGATGGCCGCCGTCTGGAAGGCGTACCCCTTCGCCGAGAACGCCGGGATCAGCGCGGCGAGCACCGCCATCACCGGCACGTCCCACCAGCCGCGGGGCACCTCGGCGAGGACGAGCGCGGCGGAGACGAGCCCCAGGCAGGTGCCGACCGCGCGCAGCACCGCCCGCGAGAACACCGAGCCGAAGTCCGGCTTCAGCACGAAGGTGACGGTGAGCGCGACCCAGTACGAGCGGGGCACGGCGATCAGCGAGACGAGTGCCTGGGCGAGGCCGATGCAGAGCGCCAGGCGGAGCCCGTACCGCCAGGACGGCTCGGAGAGCAGCATGGTGCGGGCGGCGCGGCGGGCCCGGACGGTGAGCGAGGCGGGGCGGCCGAGCCGGTCGTCGACGTTGTAGGGGTCGGGTTCGGCCTCGTGGACGACGGTG
Organism: Streptomyces sp. NPDC058955; assembly: GCF_042741435.1. NCBI lineage: Bacteria > Bacillati > Actinomycetota > Actinomycetes > Kitasatosporales > Streptomycetaceae > Streptomyces > Streptomyces sp. NPDC058955. The sequence continues at coordinate 7,111 of NZ_JBHYKM010000157.1, forward strand.
GCGGCGTGCCGCAGGGCGTGCTCGACGGCCTTCTCGGCGGGCCGGGCGGAGGGGCCGAACACCGGCTCCGGGGGCTCGGGCCGCCCGGTACGGCCGCTCTCCACGGCGTCCGCGAGGTCGCGGACGGTCGCGGCGACGGCAGGCGGCAGCGGGCCGTACAGCCGGGCCCGCAGGTCGGCGGCGGGGGCGGCTTCGAGGAGCGGGACGAGCACGTTGAGCTGGGCGAGCAGCCGGGCCAGCGAGGAGGTGCGGCCGTGCTGGCGGGTGCGGCGGGCCAGGATCAGGTCGTACGACTGGTTCAGCGAGGCGGTGACCTCCTGCCGCTTCTCCTGGTACGCCTCCGAGCCCGCGGCCTCGTACAGTCCGGCCACCGTCCGGTAGGTGGCCGCCACCGCGGCCCGCTCGGGCGCGGCGCGGCGCAGCGGCCAGCCGAGCAGGGTCAGTGCCAGGACGACGAGCCCGCCGGCCGTCAGCAGCAGCGGTGCCTTCCACCAGGGGTCGGGCATGGGGAGGCCGGCGCCGACGACGGCGTTCAGGAGCAGCAGCAGGCCGGAGGCGGAGGCGACCGCGCCGATCGAGGAGATCATCCCCGAGACGAGCGCGACGAGGGTGAGGGTGGCGACCGCGAGCCAGCCCTGTCCGAAGACGAGCGTCCCGAGGGTGACGCCGAGGGCGCCGAACAGCTGCGGGACGGCGATGTTGAAGATCCGCATCCGGTAGGCGTCGGCGGTGTCGCCGATGACCCCGGAGAGCGCGCCCATCGAGACGAGCGCGCCGTACTGCGGCTCCCCGACGGCGAGACCCACGGCGAGCGGCAACGACAGCGCGAGCGAGGCGCGGACGACTGCGGCCCAGGGGATGGGGGCGGGGGCGGGGCGGAGTCCCGCGGTCAGCCACGCGGGAGGAACCAGCCGACCGTTCCGACGCCGTCCAGGACCCATGCCCCTTAACTTACGCGCCCGCCCCGCTCCGGGACGGTGCGGGCCGCGCGGGCCGCGGGGAGCGCGGGGAGCGCGGGGGCAGTTGCGGTCAGTCGCGGTCAGTTGCGGTAGGACTCGACTTCGGCGGCGGGGCGGAGGGCGGCCGTGTCGGGGTCCTCGCCGAACTCCGCCTTCGCGCGCCGCTGCCGGAGCAGGTCCCAGCACTGGTCGAGGCGGACCTCCAGGTCGGCCAGGCGGGCGCGCTCCTCGGGGAGGAGGCCGCCGGTGCGCCTGCGGAGGGCGCGCTCCTCCTCCACGAGCGCTCCGATGTCGTCGAGGATCTGCTCGTTGTCCATGCCTCCAGAGTCGCCGATCAGCGCCCGTCGTGCAGGTCGAGGTCGGCGACGACGGCCCGGTGGTCGCTGCCGGGGAGGGCGGGGAAGCGGGTGGCCGTCGGGGTGAGGGCGTGGCTGGTCAGGACGTGGTCGATCTGGACGTACGGCGGGAGGGGGCCCTCGGCGGGCCAGGTGGGGGTGCGGGAGGCGCCGGTGATGCGGGCTGCGTCGAGGAAGGGGCCGGCGGAGACGAGGGAGCGGTAGGCGGCGTGGTCCTGGGAGGCGTTGAAGTCGCCGGCGACGATCAGGGCCTCGCCGGCGGGGCGGCCGGCGACGGCGTCCCGGAGGCGGGCGAGTTCGGCCTTCCAGAGGGCGACCTGGCCGGGGACGGGCGGCATGGGATGGGCGAGCTGGAGGCGTACCGGCCGTCCCGCGATCTCCGCCGTGGCGCCCGGCATGCCCATGACCCCGGGGACGACGGACCGGTCGCGCAGCGGATAGGCGCTGAGCAGCACGGAGCCGGCGGAGCCCGCCGCGTCGACGGAGACCCGGTGCGGCAGCTGCCGGGACAGCGCGGCGGTGAGGGCGCGCCCGCAGGCGGGGTCGCACTCGGAGACGTACAGCAGCTGGGGCCGCTCCCGGCGCGCGAGGTCGACGAGGGAGCCGGTGGCCTGCCCGAACTCGACGTTCGCGGCGACGACCCGGATCCGGGCGATGGGACGGCCGTGGGTGACGGCGAGCAGCGGGGTGTACGGCAGCGACGCCCACGCGGTGGCGGTGAGGACGAGCACGGCGAGGAAGGAGAGCGGCCGGTGGCGGGCGGCGGCCGCGAGCAGCAGCCCGAGCCCGGCGGGGACGGTCAGCCAGGGCAGGAAGGAGAGGAGCTGGGGGAGCGGCGTGTCGCCGTCGACGTCCAGGGCGCGGCTCCCGGCGACGACCGCCGGGACGACCAGGAGCAGCCCGGCGGCCCAGGCGAGCGCGCGGTCGCGGTGCCTGGGCCGGAGCGGCGGGGACGGGAGCGGCGGCGGGGGTTGCGGGATCGCTTCGCCCGGGGCCGCGGTGAGGGCTCGGTCCACTCCCTCAGTGTCGCAGGGCCCGCGTGATCTCCGCGGTGGTGTCCCCGCCGAGCGCCCGATTGCTGCGCGCCGTACCGGACTTGGAGGCTCCGGCCGCGACGCCGTCGATGGTGAGGACGACCGTGTCGAGGAAGTTCCCGCCGCCGTCCCGGAAGGTGACCATGACCGTGTAGTCGGCGGTCTGGTCGAGGGGGTTGGCGGCGGTGACCGTGGCGACCGTGCGGTCGCCGTCGACGGAGGTCGGTCCGGCGGTGACGTCGCCGGTGGCGTTCACGCCGTCCTTGATCCGGTCCATCTTCTCCTGGGCGGCGGAGGCGACGGCGGCGGTCGCCGAGGAGACGAGGTCCCCGGCGGCCTCCTTGGCGGCGTCGCAGCCGCCGGCGCCGCCGGCGACGGCGAGGGCGAGGAGGGCGGCGCCCACCGTCCTCCCCATCCTCGCCGATGGCCGCGTCCGGGTCCGCGTCCGGGTTGTTGGTCGGGGCCGGGGCCGGGGCCGGGGCCGGGGCCGGGGTCGGGGTCGGTGGGCGGTCATCCGCGGTGTCCCTCGTCCCCGCTCAGTAGCGCTCGGTGCGGCCGTACGCGTCGTCCGTGGCGAGGGCCCAGATCACGAAGACCGAGATGGCCATCGAGAACAGAGCCCACCAGGGCTGGTACGGCAGGAAGAGGAACTGGGCGATGAGGTTGAGGGAGGCCAGCGAGATACCGGCGATCCGGCCCCACTCGGCGCCCTTGAGGATCCCGAAGCCGGCGATCGCGACGACGATGCCGATGATCAGGTGGATCCAGCCCCAGGTGGTGAGGTTGAACTTGAAGACGTAGTCGCCGACGCGGGTGTAGACGTCGTCCTCGGCGATCCCGGCGATGCCCTGGAAGACGTCCATGATGCCGGTGACCAGCATGAGGACACCGGCGAAGAGCGTCCCGCCGGAGGACCACGCCTCGGAGGTGCTCGACTTGTGCGGGCGGGAGGGTGCGCTGTTCTGGCTCATGGCCCCATCGTGGGAGCAATCGGGCGAATTCGACCTTCTGGCTGGGCTGAACGGGTGAGGGGCCGGCGCCCCTTGCCGCCGCTGATTCTGGATGTGTAAGGTCCGGGATTGGCTCATCATCCTGGACACCGGATATCGAGAAACGGGAAGGGAACGACGACCGTCATGACCGACCAGCGCACCCTCACCAACCCGCCCGCCCTCCACGACCCCGCCCCCTTCGGCTACAGCCACGCCGCCTCCGCCCCCGGCGAACTCGTCTTCATCGCCGGGCAGTACGCCTCCGACGCCACCGGCGCGCCCGTCCCCGGCGACTTCGCCGCGCAGGTCGACCTCTCGCTCACGAACCTGCGGCACGCCCTCGAAGGCGTCGGGCTCGGCTTCGAGCACGTCGTCCGGCTCGGCTCGTACGTCGTCGACCACGACCTCGGCAAGCTGGAGGCGCTCGGCAAGGCGCTGCACGCGGCCTTCGGCGACCGGCTCCCGGCGCAGACGCTCAGCGGGGTCGCCGCGCTGGCGCTGCCCGGCATGCTCTTCGAGATCGACGCGGTGGCGGTACGGCCCGGGGGCGGCGGCTGATCCACTTGCGGGGGCGGGGGCGCGGGTGTGCGCTGGACACGAGTGAACGAGTGCCCGCGACCTTGCGACATGAAGGAGCCCCTGCCATGGCCGCACACGCAGCGGTACCCGCGCGGCGCCCCGTGAACCTGCACGGCGCCGTCCTGCCCGCCGTCCTCGGCATCGCCTACGGCCTCTACGCCTCGACCGTCTCGCGCCACGGCGGAGCGCTGACCTGGGGCCAGCTGTGGCTCGGCCTCGTCTCCGCGATCCTCCTCGCCGGAGCGGTGTACGCGCTCCGCACCTACGGCCGCGCGCTGCCGCGCGAACCGCGGGCGGTGGCGTGGGGGGCGCTGGCGGGCGGCGCGATCGGCTTCCTCTTCAGCCTGTCCGGCGCGAGCGTGCTGTCGGCGAGCGTGCTGGGGCTGATCGTGGGAGCGGGGGTGGGGGGCGCGGCCTTCTACCTCTTCTACACCCACGAAGACGCCACCGGCCACCCGTCCCCGTACTGACCCCGCGCCCGTCCCGGCCCGCGTGGCGGGTGCGGGGGGTGGGGGTGCGGGGGAGACTGGGGGGATGAGTGGGTTGGCTGTGGAGACCGAGGGGCTGGTCAAGAGGTTCGGGGGGAACCCGGCCCTGGACGGCGTCGACCTGAGGGTCCCGCGCGGGACCGTCTACGGGCTGCTCGGGCCCAACGGGGCCGGCAAGACCACCACCGTCAAGCTGCTCGCCACCCTGCTCCGCCCCGACGCCGGCCACGCCCGCGTCTTCGGGCACGACGTCGTCCGGGACGCCGACACCGTCCGCGGCCGCGTCAGCCTCACCGGCCAGTACGCCTCCGTCGACGAGGACCTCACCGGCACCGAGAACCTCGTCCTCCTCGCCCGCCTCCTCGGCCACGCCCGCCCCGCCGCCCGCGACCGCTCCGCGCAGCTGCTCGCCGCGTTCGGGCTCGCGGACGCCGCCGACCGGCAGGTCAAGAACTACTCGGGCGGCATGCGGCGCCGCATCGACATCGCCGCGTCCATCCTCAACACCCCCGACCTGCTCTTCCTCGACGAGCCGACCACCGGTCTCGACCCGCGCAGCCGCAACCAGGTGTGGGACATCGTGCGGGCCGTCGTCGACCAGGGCACGACCGTCCTCCTCACCACCCAGTACCTCGACGAGGCCGACCAGCTCGCCTCCCGGATCGCCGTCATCGACCACGGCAAGGTGATCGCGGAGGGCACGAAGGGCGAGCTGAAGGCGTCGGTGGGCTCGGGCTCCGTGCACGTACGGCTCCGGGACCCGGAGCAGCGGGCGGAGGCCGAACGGGTCCTCGCCACCGCCCTGCGGGCCGCCGTCCAGCTCGACCCCGACCCGGTCGCCCTCACCGCCACCGTCAACGGCCACGGCACCGACCTCGGCGCCGCCGAGCAGGCCGCCCGGGCCCTCGCCGAACTGGCCCGCGCCGGGATCACGGTCGACAACTTCGCCCTCGGCCAGCCCAGTCTGGACGAGGTGTTCCTCGCCCTCACCGACCGGAAGGGGCCCACGGCATGAGCACCGGCACGTCCACGGAGACCGGTCGGGACGTGGATTTCGCCGCGCCCCGCGCCGACGAACTCGCCGCCCTGCTCCTCACGAAGGACCGGCCCGCCCGGCCCGGCGCGCTCGCCGCGTCGCTCACCTTCGGCTGGCGCGCCATGCTGAAGATCAAGCACGTGCCGGAGCAGCTGTTCGACGTGACCGCGTTCCCGATCATGATGGTGCTGATGTACACGTACCTCTTCGGCGGCGCGCTCGCCGGGTCGGTCTCGGCGTACATCCAGTTCCTGCTGCCCGGCATCCTGGTGATGTCGGTCGTGATGATCACCATGTACACCGGCGTCTCGGTCAACACCGACATCGAGAAGGGCGTCTTCGACCGCTTCCGCACCCTGCCGATCTGGCGGCCGGCGCCGATGGTCGGCTATCTCCTCGGCGACGTCGTGCGCTATCTGATCGCCTCCGCCGTGATGCTGAGCGTCGGCCTCGTCATCGGCTACCGGCCCGGCGGCGGGGTGGCCGGCGTGCTGCTCGGGGTGGCGCTGCTGCTGGTCTTCTCGTTCGCGTTCTCGTGGATCTGGACCATGTTCGGGCTGCTGCTGCGCAGCGAGAAGTCCGTCATGGGCGTCAGCATGATGGTGATCTTCCCGCTGACGTTCCTCTCCAACGTCTTCGTCGACCCGAAGACCATGCCGGGCTGGCTCCAGGCGTTCGTCAACAACAACCCGGTGACCCATCTGGCGACGGCGGTACGGGAGTTGATGGCCGGCGACTGGCCCGCGGCGGACATCGCCTGGACGCTCGGGTGGTCGGTGGCGCTGGTGGCGGTCTTCGGAGCGGTGACGATGCGGCTCTACAACCGCAAGTGAGGGTCACTGCCCGCGCGGGGTCTTCTGCTGGACGGCCCAGCGGTTGCCGTCCGGGTCCGTGAAGTACACGAAGGAGCCCCACGGCTGGTCGTCGATCGCGCCGACGTCGACGCCGCGGGCGGTCAGTTCGGCGTGGGCGCGCTCGATGTCGTCGACGACGACCTGCATGTTGTCGAGGGAGCCCGGGGCCATCTCGGTGATGCCCTTCCCGAAGGCGATCGAGCACGCCGAGCCGGGTGGGGTCATCTGGACGAAGCGGATCGCCTCACTGACGGTGACGTCGTGGTCCGCGTGGAAGCCGACGCGCTCGTAGAAGGCTTTGGCCCGGTCGATGTCGGTGACCGGGACGCCGATCAGTTCGAGCTTGATGTCCATGCCCGCCATCCTGCGCCGTGCGCGCGACCTCCGCACGACGAACACCACCGCGACGGCGCCCACCCACCCGTCCGCCCACCCCGGGCCCGTCTTCCGAGCGGGGCCCGTTCGCTGCCCCTCCGCCCGGGCAGGCGTTCCGCGGGACGGTGCCGCTTACCGGGCCTCCGCGCGGGCAGGCGCTCCGCGGGACGGTTCCCACCCTCCCGTCCGGCTGCGCGCCGGGCCCGGCTGCTGGGCGGCACCGGTCGCCGCACCTCCGTGTGGGCAGGCGTTCCGCAGGGCGGAACGGGTGGGCACACGGAACGGCGCCCGTCCGCCGGGCCTAGGCTTCTGCGCCTGAACCCGCAC
>NZ_JBHYKM010000158.1:0-14048 GCF_042741435.1 Streptomyces sp. NPDC058955
GTCTCCGCCGGGGAGGCGGAGACCGCGCTCCGGCTCGCCACCTCGCTCTGCTGGTACTGGCGGCTGCGGGGCAGGGGCGCCGAGGCCGAGCGGTCCCTCTCCGCCGCGCTCGCCGTCCCCGGCCCCGCCCCCGCGGTGCTCGTCGCCCGGGCCACGGCCTGGCTCGGCGGTGTCCGGCTCGCCTCCGGCGGCAGCGCCGACCCGGTCGCCGACTACCGCTCCGCCCTGCACGCCTACGAGAACGTGCGCGACCCCCTGGAGCAGGCCCGCGCCGCCTGGTTCCTCGGCTCCCACCTCTACGGCATCGGGGACGCCACGGCGAGTGCCGCGCTCGTCGACGGCGCCCTCGCCCGCTTCGAGGAGCTGGGCGACCGCTGGGGCACGGCGGCGGCCCTCGCCACCCGCTCCTTCCACGCCAAACTCCGCGGCGACTTCCCGGCGTTGCTGCGCGACGGCGAGCGGAGCCTGGAGCTGTTCCGCGGACTCGGCGACGCCTGGGGGCAGTTGCAGGCCATGGTGCCGCTCCAGACCCGGGCGGAGATCGTGGGGGAGTACGCGTACGCCGGTGAACTGCACCGGACCTGCCTGGACATCGCGGAGCGCCTGGACCTGCGCCGGGAGGTCTCCTTCCAGCTCTCCGGCCTGGGCCGGATCGCGCTGCTCACCCGGGAGTACGGGCGGGCGCGGGAGTTCCACGAGCGGGCCCGGCGGATCGCCGTCGAGCAGACCGACAGCTTCGGGGAGCAGTACGCGGAGATCGGCCTCGGCATGGGCGCCCGCCGGGAGGGCGACCTCGACGCGGCCGAGGCCCATATGCGCAACGTCCTCGACACCCACCGCCGGATGGGCTACGAACCGGGCATGCCCGCGCTGATCCTGGCCGAACTGGGCTTCGCGGCCGAGCTGCGCGGCGACGCGGACCGGGCGCTGGAGCTCCAGGGCTCGGGTCTCGCCGCCGCCCGGGCGACCGGCGATCCGCGCGCGCTCGCCCTCGGCCTGGAAGGTCTCGCGGGCGCCGTCTCCCTCGCCGGGGACGCGGCCCGCGCGGCCCGTCTCCTCGGCGCGGCCGCCGCCACCCGCGCCGGGGTCGGCGAGCCGCTCCCGGAGGGCGAGCACGACGACGTCCTCCCGATCCCCCCCCGGGCCCCCCCGGCCCCGGCCGCCCCCGCCGCGGGGGGCCCCGTCGCCCTTCCCCGGGCCCGGAGAACGCCGCCGGGGACCACTGGTTTCCGCCTGAGGCCGGTGGTGCGGCAAGATGGGTGTATCTGCCCACTCACTCCTTGCCGGACGGTTTCCTTTGGCTGAGTACATCTACACGATGCGCAAGACGCGCAAGGCGCACGGCGACAAGGTCATCCTCGATGACGTGACGCTGAGCTTCCTGCCCGGTGCGAAGATCGGTGTGGTCGGCCCGAACGGTGCCGGTAAGTCCACCGTTCTCAAGATCATGGCGGGTCTGGAGCAGCCGTCCAACGGCGACGCCTTCCTCACCCCCGGCTACTCGGTCGGCATCCTCATGCAGGAGCCGAAGCTCGACGAGTCCAAGACCGTCCTGCAGAACGTCGAGGACGGCGTCGCGGAGATCAAGGGCAAGCTCGACCGGTTCAACGCCATCGCCGAGGAGATGGCCACGAACTACACGGACGCGCTCATGGAGGAGATGGGCAAGCTCCAGGAGGACCTGGACCACGCCGAGGCGTGGGACCTGGACGCCCAGCTGGAGCAGGCCATGGACGCCCTGGGCTGCCCGCCCGGCGACTGGCCCGTGGGCAACCTCTCCGGTGGCGAGAAGCGCCGCGTGGCGCTCTGCAAGCTCCTCCTGGAGGCCCCCGACCTGCTGCTCCTCGACGAGCCCACCAACCACCTCGACGCCGAGTCGGTGAACTGGCTGGAGCAGCACCTCGCCAAGTACAAGGGCACCGTCGTGGCCATCACCCACGACCGGTACTTCCTCGACAACGTGGCCGAGTGGATCCTGGAGCTCGACCGCGGCCGCGCCCACCCGTACGAGGGCAACTACTCGACCTACCTCCAGAAGAAGGCCGAGCGCCTCAAGGTCGAGGGCAAGAAGGACGAGAAGCGCGCCAAGCGCCTCAAGGAAGAACTCGAGTGGGTGCGGTCCAACGCCAAGGGGCGTCAGGCCAAGTCCAAGGCGCGCCTCGCCCGCTACGAGGAGATGGCCGCCGAGGCCGAGAAGATGCGGAAGCTGGACTTCGAGGAGATCCAGATCCCGCCGGGCCCGCGCCTGGGCTCCGTCGTCGTCGAGGTCAACAACCTCAACAAGGCGTTCGGCGACAAGGTCCTCATCGACGACCTCTCCTTCACCCTGCCCCGCAACGGCATCGTCGGCATCATCGGCCCGAACGGCGCCGGCAAGACCACGCTGTTCAAGATGATCCAGGGCCTGGAGAAGCCGGACTCCGGCGACATCAAGATCGGCGAGACGGTCAAGATCTCGTACGTCGACCAGGGCCGCGCCAACATCGACCCGAAGAAGACCCTCTGGGCCGTCGTCTCGGACGAGCTGGACTACATCAACGTCGGCCAGGTCGAGATGCCGTCCCGCGCCTACGTCTCCGCGTTCGGCTTCAAGGGCCCGGACCAGCAGAAGCCGGCCGGCGTGCTCTCCGGCGGTGAGCGCAACCGCCTCAACCTGGCGCTCACCCTCAAGCAGGGCGGCAACCTGCTGCTCCTCGACGAGCCCACCAACGACCTCGACGTCGAGACCCTCTCCTCGCTGGAGAACGCGCTCCTCGACTTCCCCGGCTGCGCCGTGGTCGTCTCCCACGACCGCTGGTTCCTCGACCGGGTCGCCACGCACATCCTGGCGTACGAGGGCGACTCCAAGTGGTTCTGGTTCGAGGGCAACTTCGAGTCCTACGAGAAGAACAAGGTCGAGCGGCTCGGCCCGGACGCCACGCGTCCGCACCGCGCCACGCACAAGAAGCTCACCCGGGGCTGAGGTCGTCGTGGCGAGGCACATCTACAGCTGTCCCCTCCGCTGGTCGGACATGGACGCCTTCGGGCACGTCAACAACGTGGTCTTCCTCCGCTACCTGGAGGAGGCCCGGATCGACTTCATGTTCCGGCTGGCGCCCGGGGACGGCAGCCCGTCGTTCTCCGGCGGCTCCGTGGTGGCCCGCCACGAGATCGACTACCTGCGCCCGCTGGTCCACCGGCACGAGCCGGTGACCATCGAGTCGTGGGTCACGAAGATCGGCGCGGCCTCGCTGACGATCGCGTACGAGATCAAGGACCCGGACGTGACCTACGTCCGGGCGTCCACGGTCGTCGTGCCGTTCGACCTGGAGGCGCAGCGCCCGCGCCGGATCTCCGAGGAGGAGCGCAGCTTCCTCCAGGAGTACGTCGACGACGGGATGACGTCCCGCGCATGATGGTGCTCGCCCCGCTGCACTTCGCCGACCCCAGGGAGGCGGCGGCCCTCGCCGCCTTCCTGACCCGGCTCGTGCACTACGACCGCGCCGCCGCCGTCCGCCTCCAGGCCGGGGGCGGCGCGCTCGCCGTGTTCGGACGCCCGCCGTCCTTCGAGGTGCTCGCGATCCGCACCGCCCGGCTGGTGGACGCCGTCGACCTCGACATCACCGTCTCCGCCGGGGAACTCCTCGACGGCATCGAGGAGACGGCCGGCAAGGCCGTCGTCCCCGCCGCCGTCACCGGCCCGCCGTGGGCCGGTGTCCTCCCGCCGCGGACCGGCTGGCAGCCCGTCGAGGGCCTGCCCGGCGCCGCGGAGCTGCGCGGGGCGGTCGCCGCGGCCGTCGCCGAGTTCCGCCGCCGCGACGAGGAACTGCCGGAGGACCGGCGCACCCGCGCCGAGCGCGACCGCGTCGGCCGCGAGATCTGGTCCCGCACCCTCGGCGCCACCGGCCTGCCGCTGCGGGCCGTGCACGCCGCCCAGTCGCTGGGCTTCCTGCCCCCGCAGGACCTGCCGGTCGCCCTGATGGCCGCCGGCCCGTGGCTGCGGCTGCGCACCCCGTACGGCTCCGTCGCCCTGCGCACGGCCCCCGCCGGGCTCACCGTCACCCCGGCCTGATCCGAAAGACGCGGCCTTGGGCCTCACCGGATCCGCGGCCCCTTCCCGGTGAGCTCGTGCCTCAGCGAGGCGACCGAGAGGCCCGCCGCGAGCAGCAGCAGGCCCGCCGGGACGAAGGGGGCGCCCCGGGCGACGTTCTCGTCGGCCGGGACCGGGTCCATCCGCCCCGCCGGGTCGTACGCGATCCGGACCGGCGTCCCCGAATCGCCCAGCTTCCGCTCCCAGGAGAACTCCTTCGGGCCACCGCCCGGGCAGTCCAGCGTGTGGTGGTACAGCCGCTTCGCCTCCGGGGCGCCCTCGCCGAAGGTGGGATGGTCGGTGACCCGTACCCTCCCCACCACGACACAGCTCACGGTCGCCCCGCGCACCCGGGAGTCCCGGGCCTCGATCCACACCGCGCCGAGCCCCGCGAGCAGCACCACCAGCGCCAGGACGCCGCCGCCCGCGCGGAAGAGCGCGTCGTGCGCCAGCGCCGCCGCCCCGGCCAGGACCAGCCCGACGAGGACCGCGAGCGCGGTCGGCACGCCCAGCGGGCTCCGCGTCGACCAGCCCGCCCACAGGTGCAGCAGCGCGCCCGCGCCGAGCGGCACGGCCACCGCCCCCGCGTACGAGAGAGCCCTCGCCCGCTCCATCCCGACCACCCCGGGACGGGGACGCGCCGGCCGTCCGGACCGGTTCCTCAGCCCTCCGCGTCGTCCGGCCACACCCCGATGTGGTCCTGCTCCAGCTCCAGCGCCACGCGGTGCTCCATGCCCAGCGCCTTGGTGTAGTCCGCCGGGAGCTGGAGCCGGCCCGCGCGGTCGAGCATCGCGTACTCCCGCGCCACCAGCGACTCCTGGCCCGCCTCGTCGACCTCGGTGCGGCGCAGCACCTCGGAGGAGGTCCGGCCGTCCCGGATGGCGACCGTGCGGCGCACCTCGGTGGCGACGGCCTGGTCGTGGGTGACGATCACGATCGTCGTGCCCAGCTCCTCGTTGGCCCGGCGGAAGGAGGCGAAGACCTGCTCGCCGGTGGCCGAGTCCAGCTCGCCGGTGGGCTCGTCGGCGAGCAGGACCTTCGGGTCGTTGGCGAGGGCGACGGCGATCGCGACCCGCTGCTGCTGGCCGCCGGAGAGCTGGTGCGGGCGCCGGTCCCGGCAGTGCGCGATGTCCATCATCGCCAGCAGCTCCTCGGCCCGCTCGGCGCGCTTCCTCTTGCTGCCCGCCAACTGCATCGGCAGCGCCACGTTCTGAGCGGCCGTCAGATAGGGGAGGAGGTTGCGGGCGGTCTGCTGCCAGACGAAGCCGACCACCTCGCGCCGGTAGCGCAGCCGGTCCTTTCCGGTCATCGCGAGCAGGTCGCAGCCGCCGACCCGGGCCGCGCCGGCGGTGGGCACGTCCAGGCCGGCCAGGATGTTCATCAGGGTCGACTTGCCCGAGCCGGACGCCCCGACCAGGGCCATCAACTCGCCCTCCTTGACCAGGAGGTCGAGTCCCTGGAGCGCCTGCACCTCCACCCCGTCGGTGGTGAAGATCCGCACCAGCCGGTCGCAGGCGATCAGCGCGTCGTGGCCGTACGAGGGCCGGTCGCGGTGCGCGTTCGCCCGCCGCTCCAGCTCCTCCAGGGTCGCGTTCGCGGTCGTCGTCATCGTGCGTCTCCTGCCCTGAGTTCCGTCACCGAGCTCTTCCGCCCCGTCCACCACGCCTGGATGGCCGCCGCCGCCCCCGTCAGGAGGACCACGGCCAGCGCCGGCACCACCAGCGACCACGGGTCGGCCCGCAGCGCGACACCGCCGGATCCCACGCCGTCCGCCGCCGTCGCCAGCGCCAGCCGGTGCAGGTCGACGCCGGGCGCGAGCAGCGGCACCGTCGCCCAGCCGGCCAGCGCGCCGCCGAGCGCGGCGAAGACCGCCGGCGGCAGCGCTTCGAGCCCGAGCAGCCGGCGCCCCTGCCGCCGGGTCAGACCCATCGTCCGCAGCCGGGCGAGGAGGGTGGCCCGCTCGGGGCCGCTCCGCGTCAGCGACAGCAGCACGGCGACCACCGCGTAGGCGGCGCCCGCCCCGATCGCCGCCGAGTAGAGCCCCTCGGCGCCGGACTGGAGCGGCGAGTCCACGTAGGAGCCGCGCGCCTCGGCGCGCAGCGTCACCTCGAAGTCCGGGGAGGTGGCGGCGACGGCGGCGCGCAGCGCGGCGGCGTCGACGTCACCGCCGACCAGCACGGTGGTGTGCCGCAGGTTGGTGATGTCGGCGGCGTTGACCACGAGGAAGTCCTCGCCGCGGACCGCCGGGGTGGAGTCCCGTACCGCGACCACCTTCACCCGGAAGGCGCCGGCCGCGGCGTTCAGCCGCTGCGGCTGGTCGCCGAGGCGGGCGGCGACCTCGGGGGAGGCGAGCGCCGGCAGCACCCGGTCGGTGTCGCCGACGGCCTCCCGGCCGCCCTTCCCGGTCGAGGCGAGCAGCTGCGCGGGGAAGGCGCCGTTGCCGGTCCGCTGGGCGAGCCGCGCGTAGGCGGCGGGGTCGACGGCGATGAGCGGGGCGCTCATCGGCCGGTCGGTGGAGACCGGGGACGGCAGCGACACCCCGTATTCGATCTGTACGGGCTGCGCTTCGCGGACGCCCTTCGCGGAGCGCACCGCCTCGGTGAGCCCGGCCGGCAGCGGGACGCCCTCGGTGCGGCCCTCGATCCGGGCGTCGGCGCCGGTGGAGAGCAGCGCGGCCCGGTCGCGGGCCTCGGCCACGCCGGCGAGGACGGAGCCGCCGAAGGCGGCCGTGGTCAGGGCCAGGACGAGGGCGAGCAGCGGGAGCACCCCGGTGGCCGAGGAGCGGGCGGCGCGGGCGATGGCCAGCGGTCCGACGACGCCGCGCATCCGGCGGGCCGGGCGGGCCAGCCAGCGCAGCGGCAGCGGCTGGATCCGCACCAGGACGAGGGCGGCGATCACGCCGATGAGCACCGGGGCGGCGCTGACCAGGTGGTCGCCGGCGTCGTCGGTGCCGCGCAGCCGCAGCGAGCCGATCGCGCCCGCCGCCAGGACCAGCAGGGTCAGTTCGGCGACGGTGCGGCGCCGGGACGGCTTGGCGTCCACCAGGTCCTCGCGGGCGCCGTGCAGCCGGGGCGCCCGGTGCCGCAGCACGGCCCGGACGGGCAGCACCAGGGCGGCGATCAGCGCCACCAGGGCGGCGCCGAGGACCGACGGGAGGAGCGGCGCGGAGCCGGTGAGGGCGGGGGCGCCGGGGGTGTCGGGGCCGCGCACCAGTGCCACCGCCGTCACCAGGCCGAGCGCGGCCGCCGGGACCGCGACGGCGGCGGTCTCGCCGAGCAGCCGGAGGCCGATGCCGGTGAGGGAGGCGCCGCGGGCGCGGAGCAGGGTGAGTTCGCCGTCCCGGCGGCTGAGGAAGAGGCCGCCGGTCATGGCGACGACCACGGCCGCGACGGCGCCGATGCCGAAGACGGCGACGGCGACGACGGGGGAGATGGCGGCCTTCGACGAGGCGTAGGCCGCGGAGATCTCGTCGAGGCCGGTGGTGACCAGTCCGGTGTCGCCGGTGACCTCGCGGATCTTGGCCGAGGCGGGGCCGGTGCGCGCGGAGTCGACGGCGGCGGCGAGCGGTTCGGCGTCCTGGGCGGTCAGGTGGTCGGCGAGCGCGGGGAAGCGCCAGTAGACCTCGGGGGTGCCGGTGGTGGAGACGAGGGCGGACCCCGACTCCGGGGCGACGAGGAGGCCGGCCCGCCAGTAGCGCTTCGGCTCCGTCGGGCTGTCCGTCATCGCCAGCACCGGGGTGGACAGCAGCGGTTCCACCACCCAGTACGGCCGCCGGGGGTCGCGGGGCTCCACGATGCCGGTCACGGTGACGGCGACCGGTTCGGCGGCGACGCCGGGCACGTGCACGACGGAACCGGGCTTGATCCCGAGGACCTTGGCCATCGCCGTCGTCGCGACGGCCTCCGGGCGCCGCGCGTCGCCCTTGGCCATCCGGCCCTGCCGCAGGACGGCGTGGGCGGCGAGGTCCGAGGGCGAGGAGAGCAGGAACTGCACCGGCTCGTGGTCCGGCTGCGGCAGCCACGGGTCGAGGCCCTGGACCGGCACCATGGTCCGGATCCCGTTCACGGTCTGTTCCGGGTCGGTGCGCAGCGGCGCGGGCAGCAGGCCCCGCAGCTCCTCCTGGTCCTGGCGCAGGGCGGCGGGCGCCACCGCGGCGCCGTGCTCCAGCGGGTAGGTGATCTCCAGCTGGGACTGGTGGGCGGGGGCGGTGCGGATGCCGTGCCGCAGCCCCTCCGTCTCGTACGCGTCCACCACCCGCGGCAGCGCGGCGGCGAGCAGCGCGGTGACGAACACCAGCAGCGCCAGGCCGGCGGCGGCGCCGGGCGCGGCCCGCAGCCGGGTCCGCACCCAGGGCGCGACGGCCCGGGCCCGGGTCTGCTCGGACGCGGCCGCCACCCGGGCCTGGGCCTTCTCGGACTCGCCTGCGGGCTGCATCGGGCGGGACTCCTCGCGCGGGTCGTCGGACATCAGTTGTCTCCCTGGTGGCGCAGGGACACCGCCGGATCGTTGCGGCGCAGGGCGATGGCCGCGACGACCGCGAGCGGCAGGGCGGCGACTCCGGCGAGGAGCAGGGCCACCTCGCCGAGGGGCAGTTCGACCAGGACGGGCGGCACGGGCCGGGTGGCCCGGCCGGTGAGCACCACGAGCGGGACGACGACGCGGGCCAGCAGGGCGCCGAGGGCGACGCCCACCAGGAGCCCCACCCCGATCAGGACGCCCTGTTCGGCGGCGAGCAGCCGGGCGAGCCGGCGGCGCGGCGCGCCGAGGGCCCGCAGGATCGCGAACTCGGCGGACCGTTCCCGTACCGAACCGGCCGAGCCGACCGCGAAGCCGACGGCGGCCAGCGCGGCGGCCGCGGCGGCCACCGCCATGAGCGCGGTGTTGGGGCCGGCGCCGAGCGGGTCGCCGAGCAGTTCGTCCGCGATCGCGTCGCGGACGACGATCTCGCCGGGTTCCTCGCCGGCCTTCGCGCGCAGCGCCCGGGCGACGTCGTCGGCCCGGCCGGACTCGGGGGTCAGCCACCATTCGGTGGGCGCCACCGGCGCGTTCGGGTCGGTGGTGGCGAGGTAGCGGTTGACGGCCGTCAGGTCGACGAGCACGCCGCCGCCGTCCTCCGGCACGTGGGTGGCGGCCGCCGCCTCGGTGGTGCGGCCCCCGGTGCCGGTCGTCGGCAGGTCCTTCACGACCCGGCCGACCACGACGTAGAGCCGCCGGCCGCCGAGCGAGAGCTCCAGGTGGTCGCCGGGCTTCGCCTTGGCCGCGGTCATGAACGCCTCGGAGGCGACGGCCGGGAGCAGGTGGTCCTTCCGCTCCACGGGCGA
The DNA here is from genome assembly GCF_042741435.1 of Streptomyces sp. NPDC058955. Classification (NCBI taxonomy): domain Bacteria; kingdom Bacillati; phylum Actinomycetota; class Actinomycetes; order Kitasatosporales; family Streptomycetaceae; genus Streptomyces; species Streptomyces sp. NPDC058955. Next base: position 9,391 of record NZ_JBHYKM010000158.1, read on the forward strand.
GGTCAGCCGGACCGTGTAGTCCTCGGAGGGCGGCGCGAAGGGCTGCGAGAAGGCGCCCCTCAGCTCGTACGCGACGGAGTACGGGGTCGCCGTGGCGCCCGCCGCCGGAGCGCCGGCCCGACCGGTCAGCGACTCCGGGTCCTGCGGCTCGCCCTGTGCGGTCTGTTCGCCGGCGGCGGTCCAGCGGGCCAGGCTGCGGGCCGGGTCGGCGGTGCGCAGCGTCCCGCCGCCGCCGGCCGTGGCGAGCAGGTCGACGTGGAGGGTCTGCCGGCGCAGGGTGCCCTCGGAGAAGCGGGCGGACAGCTCGATGCCGGTGAGGACGTAGCCGCCACCGGGCCCGGTCAGCCCGGTGAGGTCGAGCGTGAGCCGGTGGGTGCGGCCGTCGGCGGGCAGCTGTCCGGCGTACTGGCGGTGCGGGACGCCGTACACGTCCTCCAGGACGAAGGTGACCCGGGCGTCGGTGGTGCCGCGGGGCGCCTGGCTGCGCAGGTCGACGACGAGCGAGCGGCTGTCCTCGGGGACGGCGAAGCCGGGCCGTGCGCCGCGCTCGGGGGAGAGCGGGGCGAGGAGTTCGGCGGCCGTGCCGCCGGCCAGGTCCTCGCGCAGCAGCATGCCGCCGGCGAGCCGGTCGGTGGCGGCGGCCAGCACGGTCGCGTTGCGGCCGGCCAGGTCCATGGCGGACCGGTGGACCGGCGTGACCTCCCGCACCCCGGGGACGGCGGCGAGCCGCGAGGTGCGGGCCGGGTCGCCGGGGCCGACGCCCAGCACCCGCACCGGGGCGCCGGCCCGGAAGTCGGCCTGGTCGTGCTGCGACCGCTGCCAGGAGTTGCTCTGGCCGATCGCCAGCATGCCCATCGCGACGGCGAGGACCAGCAGCAGCACCGGGCCGGCGCCGCGCAGCGGGCGGCGGCTGAACTGCCAGCCGGCCAGCGCGGCCGAGAGTCCCCGGCCGGCGGCGGCGCGCCGCTCGGCCAGCTTGGCGGCGGGCGGCAGCAGACGGAGCGTCAGGACGGTGCCGGCGAGCAGCGCGAGCGCGGGGGCGGCGACGAGCACCGGGTCGACCCCGGAGTCGTCGGCGGCGGCCTCCGGGGTCCGCTGGAGCTGCCAGAGCGCGATGCCCGCGACGAGCAGCAGCGCGAGGTCCGCGCCCGCCCGCACCGGCCAGGGGAGGGTGCCGCCGCGGGCCTTGCGCAGCGAGACGGCGTCGCCGTCCCGGGCGCCGAGGGCGGGGGCGACGACCGCCGCCGCGCAGGCGAGGGCGACCGTGGTGGAGACCAGCCAGACCGTCGCCGACGGCGAGGTGTCGAGCCGGACGCCGAGCGAGGAGAGCGCGGACCGCTCGGCGAAGAGCCGGGTCAGCGGGCCGGAGAGCAGCGGGGCGACGACCGCCGCGGGCAGGGCGAGGAGCAGCGCCTCGGCGGCGGCGAGTCCGGCGATCCGGCGCCGGGAGCCGCCGCGGGCGCGCAGCAGCGCGGTCTCACCGGAGCGTTCGGTGCTGAGCAGCCGGGCGACGAGCAGCAGCGCGTAGGCGGCGAGCATCACCAGCTGGACGGCGACGATGAGGAGGGTGGAGCGGGAGACGGCGAGGGCGCGTTCGGTCTGCGCGAGGACGGTCGGCAGCTCGGTGACCGCGTTGATGGTGGTGCCGAAGGTGGTGGTGTCGGCGGCGAGGAGCTGCGACTCCCGGGCCGCCGCCTCGCGCAGCGGCGCGATGCCGCCGGTGTCGAGGCGGGAGAAGTCGGCCGAGCCGAGCCAGGAGGTCTCGCCGGCCGCGACGGCGCCGGAGGCGAGCACCGACGGGTCGGCGAGCAGCGGCCCGTACGTGGTGAAGGAGACGGTCTGCACGCCGCGGCCGCGGGCCTGGTCGAGCAGCCAGTACGGGTCGGCGAGGTCGGCCGGCGCGTAGACGCCGGTGATCCGGACCCGGAGGGTCTTCTCGGCGAGCCGGTCGGTGAGTTCGAGGACCGCGCCGGGGCCGGTCCTGAGCCGCTTCGCCGCCTCCTGCGGCAGCGCGGCCTCCAGGACGCCGCCGGGGCGGCCGGCCTTCGGCCAGGCGCCGTCGACGAGGGTGAGCCGGGAGCGGTCGAGCGCCGCGAAGTGGGTCAGGTCGGGGTCGCCCTTGCGGGCCGCGGGCGGCTGGAGCGAGCGCGGCAGCGCGTACGGCCCCGAGCTCTCCAGGCGCCGGACGGTGACGGGCAGTCCGTCGAAGGCGCGCCGGGCGCCGTCGGCGACCGCCTGGTCGGCGGCGGCCCGCCGGTCGGCCGGTATCTGCCCGGAGACGAGCAGCGTCGCGGCGGCCGCGGAGCGGTCGCGCAGGACGGCCTGGAGCGCGGCGTTCCCGATGGAGCCGGAGAAGCCGGCGAGCGCCGCGAGGACCGTGGTGGTCAGGACGACGGCGAGCAGTGCCGCGCCGAGCAGCAGCCGGTGTGCCCTGACGCGCAGAAGTACGAACCCCGTCACCCATCCCCCTGGCCGCTCCACGCGCGTCCGCATGCATCCGAACGCCTGTCGAACTCTCGAAACGTTCTGGGAATGCTTTCATCGGCCACGGGTCACTGGAAACCGCTTGCGCACCGACCTTGATGGGATCGTGACCGTTATTCGGTCACCATTCCCCGGAATGTGTTCATCCGGTGGCACGGAGTGGTCTGAACCTCCCGGCGGCGGGGGTCCGTTCAGCCGGCGGTGTTGATCATCGAGGCCGCCGCGTACGTCATGTACCGCCACAACCGGGCGTCGTGCTCCGGCGCGAGGGCCAGGCTGTCGAGCGCGGCGCGCATGTGCCGGAGCCAGGCGTCGTGCGCGGCCCGGTCGACGACGAAGGGGGCGTGCCGCATCCGCAGCCGGGGGTGACCGCGGCGCTCGCTGTACGTGCCGGGGCCGCCCCAGTACTGCATGAGGAAGAGCGCGAACCGCTCCTCGGCGGGGCCGAGGTCCTCCTCGGGGTACATCGGGCGGAGCAGCGGGTCCCCGGCGACGCCCTCGTAGAAGCGCCGGACGAGGCGGCGGAAGGTCTCCTCGCCGCCGACCTGCTCGTAGAAGGTCTGCTCCTGCACCGCGTCGTCCCCGGGAATCTCGTTCACCGTTCCATCGTCTCAGACGGGGCGGCGGAGGACCGGAGGTCTAGGACCCCCGGTCCCGCGGCCTCCGGTCCTCCCGGTCAGCCGCGCCGGACGGTGATCGTCGTCCAGGCGCCGACGTGCACCCGGTCGCCGTCCTGGAGCTGGACGGGGACGTACGGCTGGATCGGCTCCTCGCCGCCGTTGACCGTGGTGCCGTTGGTGGAGTTCTGGTCCACCACCGCCCACGAGCCGTCGGGCTGCTGCACCAGCACGGCGTGCTGGTGCGAGACGCCCGGGTCCTCCGGCGGCACGGCCAGGTCGATGTCGGGGGACTCGCCGGTGGAGTGCCGGCGGCGCCCGATGGAGACCTGGTTGCCCTGGAGCGGCAGTTGCTTCGGCGGCGCGTACGCGGGCAGGTTGAGGCCCGACGCCTCCGGGCCGCTGCGGCGCATCATCGCCATGAAGTAGTCGCGGTCCGGCCCGATGTGGGCGATCCACTGCTGCGGACGCGGCGGCCCGGCCTGCGGGGCCTGCGGGGGCTGCGGCTGGGACGGCGGGGACAGCACCCAGTCGTCGTCGGCGGCGGCCCGCGGCTGCGGCGGGGCCGGCGGGGCCGGAGCCTGCGCCTGGGCGTACGCGGGCGGCGCCTGGTGGTGGGTCGGCTCGGCACCCAGCGGCTCGGCCGGCCGGTTCACCTGCGAGGGCCGCGAGTCGTGGTACCCGAACGGATCCTGCGGCGCGGCCGGAGCCGGCGGCGCCGGCGGGAAGCCCGACGGCGGCCCTGCCGGCCGGTTGGCCGGCGCGATCGGCGTGTACGAGGTCGCGGTACCGGTCAGGAAGTTCCAGCGGCACTCCTCGCAGTACGGCGCCATGTGCTCGCGCGGCGTACGGCACTGCGGGCACAGCTCCGCCTGGGCGGTGGCGTTCGGATCCCCACCGCCGGCGAACCCTCCGGGCACCCCGCCCTCGGCCCCACCCCGGAAACCGGGCGGGGGAGGCGGCGCACCGGGCCCACCGGCGGGGGCGCCGGGAAAGCCGGGGCCACCGGCACCGGCCGGGGCGCCAGGGCCGCCGGGCGCGCCGGGACCGTCAGGGAACCCGGGACCGCCGGGACCGGCGGGTGCGCCGGGAGCACCGGGGAAGCCAGGACCGCCGGGGCCGCCGGGGCCACCGGGCACGCCGGGGAAGCCGGGGCCACCGGCACCGGCCGGGGCGCCAGGGCCGCCGGGCGCGCCGGGACCGTCAGGGAACCCGGGACCACCAGGACCGGCGGGTGCGCCGGGAGCACCGGGGAACCCGGGTCCGCCAGGGGCGCCGGGCGCGGGCGGGAAGCCAGGGCCGCCGGCCCCTGCCGGGCCGCCGGGGAAGCCGGGACGGTCGCCACCGGGGCCACCGGGGCCACCGGGCGCGCCGGGTCCGTCGGGGAAGCCAGGGCCACCGGCGCCCGAGGGGCTGCCGGGGAAGCCGGGACGGTCGTTGCCCGGGCCGCCGGGACCGCCCGGGAAGCCGGGGCCGTCGGGAGAGCCGGGCCTGTCCGCGCCCGCCGGGGCGCCGGGACCGCCGGCGAAGCCAGGACCGCCGGGCGCACCGGGGCCG
>NZ_JBHYKM010000159.1:0-13875 GCF_042741435.1 Streptomyces sp. NPDC058955
GAGCGCGCTCTTGGCGTCCGCGCGGTGGCGGGCGTCGGTGGTGATGATCGGGGTGTCCGGACCGATCTGGAGGGCCTCGCGGACCTCCTCCGGGGCGTAGGGCTGGTTCCCGTCGAAGCCGTTGAGGGCGATGACGAACGGCAGGCCGCTGTTCTCGAAGTAGTCGACGGCGGGGAAGCAGTCGGCGAGGCGGCGGGTGTCGACGAGGACGACGGCGCCGATGGCGCCGCGGACCAGGTCGTCCCACATGAACCAGAAGCGGTCCTGGCCGGGGGTGCCGAACAGGTACAGGATCAGGTCCTGGTCCAGCGTGATGCGGCCGAAGTCCATGGCGACAGTCGTCGTCGTCTTGTCGCCGGTGTGGGTCAGGTCGTCGATGCCCGCGGACGCGGACGTCATCACGGCCTCGGTACGCAGCGGGTTGATCTCCGAGACGGCACCCACGAACGTGGTCTTGCCCACGCCGAAGCCGCCCGCCACCACGATCTTCGCGCTGGTGGTAGAACGGGCCGCGCCGCCGCTAGAGCTTGCGAAGTCCACTGAGCACCCTTTCGAGCAGTGTCACGTCTGGCTGACCGCCGGCGGCCTCGTCGCCGCCGGGCTGGTGGATGGCGACAAGTCCGGCCTCGGCCAGGTCGGCGACGAGGATCCGGGCAACGCCGAGGGGGATGGAGAGAAGGGCCGAGATCTCCGCGACCGACTTGATCTCGAAGCACAGCTGGCAGATCCGCTGGTGCTCGGGCAACTGCCCCTGCAGCCGGGCCGGATCGGCGGTCGTGCTGACCAGCGCCTCGATGGCGAGCTGGTAACGCGGCCGGGTGCGGCCGCCGGTCATCGCGTACGGACGCACGAGCGGGTTGTGCCCGCCACCGCCGCCCGCGCCGCCCGCGGCACGCGGGGCCACCGGCTGCGCCTGCTGCTGCGGCTGGCCGTAAGGCTGGGGGACACCCTGTCTGCTGGGTGCGGAAGGGAAGTTGTACCGGTTCTGCGCGGCGTCGCCCATCGGCGCCTGATGCGCATCGAAACCGTTGTAGGGGTTCGCCCCCGGGGGTGTTCCCACGTCTCCTCCTCCGACTGCTTCGCGGTCCATGTCCCTTGGAGCCGCGTCACCGCACCCTAACGGTGCGGTGACGTGAAACGCACTCTGTGTCTGTTAGTTGAGAAGACTTCCCTGGAGCTCGGCCCGCAGGTCCGGGGTGAGGACGGAGCCCGCCCGGTCCACGAGCAGGGCCATCTCGTAGCCCACGAGACCGATGTCGGACTCCGGGTGGGCGAGGACGGCGAGAGAGGAACCGTCCGAGACCGACATGATGAAGAGGAAGCCGCGCTCCATCTCCACCACGGTCTGGTTGACCGCGCCGCCCTCGAAGATCCGGGACGCACCCGCCGTCAGCGAGGTCAGCCCGGACGCGACCGCCGCCAGCTGGTCGGCACGGTCCCGGGGGAAGCCCTCGGACATGGCCAGCAGGAGTCCGTCGGCGGAGACCACCACGGTGTGGGACACCCCGGGGGTGTTGTCCACGAAGTTGGTGATCAACCAGTTCAGATTCTGCGCCGCCTGGCTCATCGCGCTCACACTAACGCTCCTGGTTGTAGGTATTACCCGGGCCGAGGCCCGATCCGTTCGTGTCCGACCCCGCGGTACGTCCCTGCTGGACACCGCGGCGCAGGTTGCTCAACCTGCCCCGGACGTCCTCGGGCGCGCGGGAGACCTGGGGGCCGCCCTGCGGGGTCTGCTCCGCGGTGCCCTCGACCAGGTTGGCCTTGGGGACGCGCCGGGGGAGACCGGACGGAGTGACCCCGCCCGCCTTCGGCTCGCGGAGCTTCTTGGCCTGCTCCCAGCGCTCGTCATTGGCCGAGCGCCATTCGTCGGAGCCGTCGTTCTGGTTCTGCTCGTCCTGCCCCACCGGCTGCGCGGGCTGGGCCGGCGGCACGGGCCGCTGCGCCTGGGGCGCCTGCGGGGCGGCGCCGCCGCGGCGCGGCAGACCGGCGTCGGTCAGTCCGTTGCCGGTGTCCGGAGCGGGACTGGGAGCCGGAGCCGGACGGTCGAAGCCTACGCGCTCGTGGCCCTGTTCGGGAGCGGCCTGCGAAGATTCCGATTCCGGCCGGTAACCCTGGTCGAAAGCGCCCTGGTAGGAGCTCTGCGCGGGCCACTCACCCTGGTGGGACTGGGCCTCGAACGCCTGGTCGTATCCGGCGTGGGTCTGGTCCTGAGCGCCGTACGCCGCTTCCGCATACGCCTGCTGCGGGTACGCGTCGGACTGCTGTCCGTACCCCTCGTAGCCCTGCTGCTGGGGGTAGCCGTAGCCGTCCTGCGGCTGCTGCTCGTAGCCCTGGGCGTAGTCCTGGCCGTACTCGCCGGCGTACTCCTGGGCCTGCGGCTGCTGCTGCTCGTACTCCTGCGGGTACTCCTGGCCGTAGCCCTGCTCCTGGGCGTACTCGCCGCCCTGCCCGGCCTCCTCGGCGTAGAGCGGCGCGTCGCCGCCCTGCACCTGGGCCTCCAGGGCCGCACGGCGCTCCTCGCGCATCAGCGAGCGGTTGACCGGGTCCAGCTGCTGGCCCTCGCCCTGCTGGTCGTAGCGCGAGTCGTCGAAGCCGAGCTCGGCCGCGGTCCGCATCGGGGCCGCCGCGGGCTCGAAACCGCCCTGCTGCTGGTGCGGGATGATCTGGGAGACCGTGAAGTCGTCCTGGACCGGCTGCTCGCCACCGCCACCGTGGGTGATGGCGTCCGGCAGCATGACCAGCGAGGTGGTGCCGGCCTGCTCGCCCGAGGGGCGGAGCTGGACGCGGATGCCGTGCCGGTCGGAGAGCCGGCCGACCACGAAGAGGCCCATGCGCTGGGAGACGGCCGCGTCCACGGTGGGCGGGTTCGCCAGCTTGTGGTTGATGTCCGCGAAGTCCTCGGCGGTGAGGCCGATGCCCTTGTCGTGGATCTCGACCATCACGCGGCCGTCGGGGAGACGGGTCGCGGTGACGCGGACCTTGGTCTGCGGGGAGGAGAACGTGGTGGCGTTCTCCAGCAGCTCGGCGAGCAGGTGCACGAGGTCGGTCACGGCCTGGCCGTGGATCTCGGCCTCCGGCACGCCGGCGATCTCGATGCGCTCGTACTGCTCCACCTCGGAGGAGGCGGCGCGCAGCACGTCGACCAGCGGGACCGGCTGGTCCCAGCGGCGGCCCGGCTCCTCGCCGGCGAGGACCAGGAGGTTCTCGCCGTTGCGGCGCATACGGGTCGCCAGGTGGTCCAGCTTGAAGAGGTTCTCCAGCTGGTCCGGGTCGGCCTCGTTGTTCTCCAGGTCGGTGATGAGGGTCAGCTGGCCCTCGATCAGCGACTGGTTGCGGCGCGACAGGTTGGTGAAGATCGCGTTGACGTTGCCGCGGAGCATGGCCTGCTCGGCGGCGAGCCGGACGGCCTCGCGGTGGACCTGGTCGAAGGCGCGGGCGACCTCGCCGATCTCGTCCTGCGAGTCGATCGGGATGGGCTGGACGCGGGTGTCGACCCGGCCCGGCTCGGTCCGGGAGAGCTGGTCGACCAGCATCGGCAGGCGCTGCTCGGCGATGCCGAAGGCCGCGGTGCGCAGCTCGCGCATCGAGCGGCTCATCTGGCGGGCCATCATCCCGGCGAGGATGAAGGCGGCGAGCAGGGCGATGACGACGATGGCGCCGGTGACCCAGGCGTCCGTCTTGGCGTCGGAGGAGATCGCGGTGGCCTCGGCCACGGCCTTGTCGACGAGGGACTTCTCGACCTCGCTGTAGCCGTCGAACTTGGCGGTGGCGATCGCCGTCCAGGTCTCGGCGTTGATGCCCTTGGCGGCGAGGGCCTTGATCGCGTCCGCGTCCTCGGCGGTGCCGATCAGCCCGGCGACGCCGGAGTAGACCGAACCGTCCTTGCCCTTGGGCAGGGTGAGGTCGGCGGCCCGCATCTTCTTCTCGCCGTCGGCGGCCTTGGCGGCCATCACCTTCTTCAGGTGCTCGACGTCCTCGGCGGTGCCGCCGGAGTTGTACTCGCCGAGGGCGATCTGCTCCAGGTAGTTGTACGAGTTGAAGGCGACCGACTGCTGGGCGAAGACCGAGTCCTTGGCGCTGGGCCGGACGAGCAGGTGGGTGCCGATGGAGCGCTGGAGCGACTCGGCGCCCTTGGCGAGCTGGATGGCGTAGACGGTCCGGCCGTAGCTGGTGACGTTGCCGGTGCCCAGGCCGAGCTCGTTGGCGAACTCCATGAGGTAGTGCTGGACGCCGGTGTAGCCGAGCTCGGTGTTGACCGGGTCGAGCGCGGCCGTGTAGGCGGCCTTGCGGAGCGCGGCGAGCTTGGGCTCCTCGTTCTTGAACGTCTGCAGACGCCGTTCGAGGCCCTGGCCCGACGGCATGTTCTTGACGGCCTCGTCGAACCTGGCGCGGGCCGCGTCGGTGGCGGCGTACGCCCGGGTGATCTCCTCGCCGCCGCGGTCCTTGCCGGCCAGCAGCGGGGCCGCCGTCAGGTCGCGCTCGTTGAGGAGGGCGGTGGAGTACTCCGAGGCGGCGCGCACGATGAGCGCCGTCTTCTCGGCGTCCTGGGCCTCCTGCCAGGTGTCGATGGACCCCTTGACCTGGAAGCCGCCCATGACGAGGCCGACGAGCACGGGTATGAGGAGGATCGCGTTCAGTCGGGTGGGCACGCGCCAGTTGCGCGGGGACAGCCGGCTGGAGCTGCCCCGCGGGGCGGGCGCGGGCGCGGGCGTCACCGGTACGTCCGCGGGCGACACCGCGCCGCGCGACGGCGGGGTGAAGTTGCCCCGCGCCTCCTGCTCCGCGGAGCCATCCATGCTTCGCCTCACTCGACCAACAACCTCTCGGCGTCGGCACCTACGTCGTGCCGGTGTTTCGTTCAGGGCCGTACTACTCGGGAGTTCATGAATTGCAGCACGTGAAGGGGGTCCGTTCCAAACACTGGGACGGCGCCGCTTTCAGTGGTCCACGCCTCACATAAAACGGGCATAAAGAGCGAGCCCCGCCAAATGGCGGGGCTCATGTGAGCGCAGCGGCACCGACTGGATGCGTCGGGTGTCCGAGGTGCCCCCGATTCTCTGTCGAAATGTTATGAAGCCCGGGCCGGCCGTGTCGAAGGACACAGATCCACTCCGGTCGGCCCGGTACGGAGGCATATGACAACTGCCCAGGTGGGCGCCCTACTTGAGACGGGCCATGAGGGCGTGCTCGACGAGGGTGATGAGCGCGCTCTTGGCGTCCGCGCGGTGGCGGGCGTCGGTGGTGATGATCGGGGTGTCCGGACCGATCTGGAGGGCCTCGCGGACCTCCTCCGGGGTGTACGGCTGGGCGCCGTCGAAGCCGTTGAGGGCGATGACGAACGGCAGGCCGCTGTTCTCGAAGTAGTCGACCGCGGGGAAGCAGTCGGCGAGGCGGCGGGTGTCGACGAGGACGACGGCGCCGATGGCGCCGCGGACCAGGTCGTCCCACATGAACCAGAAGCGGTCCTGGCCGGGGGTGCCGAACAGGTACAGGATCAGGTCCTGGTCCAGCGTGATGCGGCCGAAGTCCATGGCGACGGTCGTCGTCGTCTTGCCGCCCGTGTGCGTCAGGTCGTCGATCCCGGCGGAGGCCGCGGTCATCACGGCCTCGGTGCGCAGCGGGTTGATCTCCGAGACGGCGCCCACGAACGTGGTCTTGCCCACGCCGAAGCCACCGGCCACCACGATCTTCGCGCTGGTGGTCGATCTGGCCGCGCCGCCGTTAGAGCTTGCGAAGTCCACTGAGCACCCTTTCGAGCAGTGTCACGTCCGGCGTGCCGCCGGCTTCTCCGTTGCCCGGCTGGTGGATGGCCACCATGCCCGCCTCGGCCAGGTCGGCCACGAGGATCCGGGCGACGCCGAGCGGCATCGACAGCAGGGCGGACACCTCGGCCACCGACTTGACCTCACGGCACAGGTGGCAGATGCGCTGGTGCTCGGGGAGGAGCGTGGCGAGGTGCGCCGGGTCGGCCGTGGTGCTGACCAGCGCCTCGATGGCGAGCTGGTAGCGCGGCCGGGTCCGGCCGCCGGTCATCGCGTACGGACGGACCAGCGGCTGGTCGCCCTCATGACCGTACGGATCGTCCAGGGACGAGCCGCCGTACGGATCGTGAGTGGCGGGGGGCGGGGTCATGAATCCTCCGGGCGTGACAGCAAGGCATCTGCCGTCTGATGGGGCCGGTGGGGGGCCGGATGGGGCGGCCGGACGATTGAACGGTGCCGGGGGCGGTACGTGTGGGGGGAGTACCGCCCCGTCGGGGGGACAGGTGCCGAGAGCGGGTGGGGACCGCTAGTGCAGCAGGCTGCCCTGGAGCTCCGCGCGGAGATCCGGGGTGAGGACGCTGCCGGCCCGGTCGACCAGCAGCGCCATCTCGTAGCCCACGAGGCCGATGTCGCACTCCGGGTGCGCGAGCACGGCCAGCGAGGAGCCGTCCGAGACCGACATGAGGAAGAGGAAGCCGCGCTCCATCTCCACCACGGTCTGCGCCACGGGACCGCCCTCGAAGATCCGGGAGGCGCCCGCGGTCAGCGAGGTGAGCCCGGACGCGACCGCCGCCAGCTGGTCGGCGCGATCGCGGGGGAATCCTTCGGACATGGCCAGCAGCAGGCCGTCGGCGGAGACCACCACCGTGTGGGACACCCCGGGGGTGTTGTCCACGAAGTTGGTGATCAACCAGTTCAGGTTCTGCGCCGCCTGGCTCATCGCGCTCAACTATCGCTCCTGCTGGTGGTTCGGGCCGAGGTGGAAGCTACCCGTGGTCGAGTTGCCCGCCTGACGGCCCTGCTGGATGCCGCGGCGCAGGTTGGTGAGCCGGCCGCGGACGTCGTCGGGTGCACGCGAGACCTGGGGGCCGGCCGTGTGGGCCTGCTCCTGGGCGGTCCCGGGTACGAGGTTGGCCTTCGGCACACGGCGCGGAAGACCTGAGGTGGTGACCCCGCCGGCGGAGGGCTTGCGCGCCCGCTCGGCCTGGCGCACCAGATCGTCGTTGGGGGAGGGGCGCCAGCCGGCCGTGCCCGGCCGTCCGCCGTCACCGGCGGCCGGCCGCGGACCCGCCGGGGCGGGCTGCTGCACGACCGGGGTCGGCATGGTCTGGTCGACCTCGGGCATCCGCTGCTGCTGCGCCGGCTGGGCCGGAGCCTGCTGCTGACCCTGGTCCTGGTGGAACCAGTTGGTCTCCAGCGTGTCGTACAGCGGGGTGCGCCCGTCGCCCGCGGCCGGCGCCGGCGGCAGGGCCTCCGGACGGCGCGGCCGGCCGAGCTGCGGCTGCCGCGGCTCGGGAGCCTGCTGCGGGGCCGTGCGCTGCGGCGCGGGCTGCTGCGGGGCCTGGGGGAGGCCCGGCTGCTGCGGCGCGAACTCGTTGCCGGTGCGCTGGCGCGGGGCCGGCTGCTGCGGGGCCTGCTGCTGAGCCTGCGGTACGAAGGGCTGGCTGCCGTACGGCGGCCGGTCCTGGTACTGCGGAGCCTGCGGAGCCTGCGGGGCGCCGAAGTCGGGGCGCGGGAACTGGCCCGTGGAGCCGGGACCCTGGGGCGCCTGCGGGTGCTGCGGGACCTGCTGGTGCTGCGGGGCCTGCGGGGCACCGAAGTCCGGCCGCGGGAACTGCGAGGTGGACGCCGGGTCCTGGTACTGCGGGGCCTGGGGCGCCTGGGGCGCACCGAAGTCGGGGCGCGGGAACTGGCCCGTCGAGCCCGGGCCCTGCGGAGCGCCGGGCGCCGCGAAGGAGCCGGTGGTCTCCGCCTCGTCGTGGCCGCGCGGGGCGTCCAGCGGCGTCATGTCCTGCTGCGCGCGGCGGACCGGCTGCTGGGCCGGGTCGCTGCCCCAGCTCGCGCCCTGCGGACGCTGCGGCTGGGGGTTGCCGCCGGGCAGTTCGGCGCGCGGGAAGCCGTTCGTGGCACCCAGCGGGTCCTGCTGCTGCGGGGCCTGCGGGGCCTGGGGGGCCTGTGGCGCCTGCGGGTTCTGGGGGGCCTGCGGGCGGCCGCCCCACACGTCGGTGCGGGACGGGATGGCGCTGGCCGCGCCGCCGATGAGACCGGCACCGGGGCCGGGCTGCGGCGCCTGCGGGAGCTGCGGCAGCTGGCCGGTCTGCTCCAGCTGGGCGTCGACCGGCTGGGGCTGCCGGGGCTGCGGCTGCTGCGGGGCCGGGGCCTGGGGGGCCTGCGGCGCGCCGTCGCGGGCGGGCAGCGCGGTGCGCGGACCGCCCGCCGGGCCGACCTGCGGACGCGCGGCACCCGGGCCGGCGCCGAGGCGGCCGGCCGGAGCCGAGGGACCGCCGAGGCCCGGACGTCCGGCACCCGGACCACCGGCCGCGCCGGGGCCGCCGGGGAGACGGCCGCCGGGGGCGTTGCCGCCCTGCGGGGCCGCGCCCTGGGCGCCGGGACCGCTCTTCGGGGCCGGCTTGCGGCCGCCCTGGGCGACGTCGACCGGGAGCATGACGAGCGCGGTGGTGCCGCCCGAGTCGGACGGGCGCAGCTGGATGCGGATGCCGTGTCGCAGGGACAGGCGGCCGACCACGAAGAGGCCCATGCGGCGGGAGACGGAGACGTCCACGGTGGGCGGCGAGGCGAGCCGCTCGTTGATCGCCGCGAGGTCCTCGGGGGAGAGGCCGATGCCGGTGTCGTGGATCTCGACCAGCACGCGCCCGTCGGGCAGCGCGTGGCCGGTGACCCGGACCTTGGTCTGCGGGGAGGAGAACGAGGTGGCGTTCTCAAGGAGCTCGGCGAGGAGGTGCACGAGGTCGTTGACGACCCGGCCGGCGACGTCGGTCGCCGGGACCGCGGCCAGTTCGATGCGCTCGTACTGCTCCACCTCGGAGGCGGCGGCGCGGAGCACGTCGACCAGCGGGACCGGGCGGGTCCAGCGGCGGCCCGGCTCCTCGCCCGCGAGGACGAGGAGGTTCTCGCCGTTACGGCGCATGCGGGTCGCGAGGTGGTCGAGCTTGAAGAGCGAGGACAGCTGGTCCGGGTCGGCCTCGCGCGACTCCAGCTCGGAGATGAGCGAGAGCTGGCGCTGGATGAGGCCCTGCGAGCGGCGCGAGAGGTTGGTGAACATCGCGTTGACGTTGCCCCGGAGGAGGGCCTGCTCGGCGGCGAGGCGGACCGCCTCGCGGTGCACGTCGTCGAAGGCCGCGGCCACCTGGCCGATCTCGTCCCGGGAGTGCACACCGACGGACTCGACGGAGGTGTCGACGTCCTGCGGGTCGGACTCGGAGAGCTGCTTGACCAGCTCGGGCAGGCGTTCCTGGGCGACCTTGGTCGCGGTGTCCTGGAGCCGGCGCAGCGAGCGGATCATGGACCGGGCCACGACGAAGGCGCCGATGAGCGAGACGCCGAGGACGAGGAGGATCAGCGCACCGTTGATGATGGCCTCGCGCTGCGACTCCTGCCGCAGCTCACGGGCCATCGACTCCATCTCGCCGAGGAGCTGGTTCTCGATGCGGCCCATGGCCGCGATCTTGGTCTCGTACTCGTCGGTGAAGTTGAGGTAACCGCGCTTCCCCTTCTCGCTGGCGATGGCCTCGTCGGACTTCAGCACCCGCTCGGCGTACTTCTCGGCGTCCACGATGGTGGGGTTGCCGGAGCGGAGCGAGTCGGTGAGGTCGGTGGCGTCGCCGCCGGTGCCCTCGTAGATCGCGGTGAAGGACTTGAAGGCGTTGTTCTCGCCGTTGAGCGCGGCCTCGCCGTAGAGGCGGTCACCGGGCTGGAACTTGCCGCGGGTCTTGTCGCTGGCCGGCAGGGCGCCCGCGATGATCGCCTGCTGGATGGAGGCGTACTCCTTGGCGGACGAGAACGCGGCGAGCGCGCGGGTCCGCTTGATCATCTCGGGGTTGCTGGTCGCCTGCGCCATGTCCTGGGAGAGGCTGAGCAGCGAGCGGATGAGACGGCTGTACGCCTCGACCGTCACGGAGTGCTGGACGCCGTCCTTGTAGGCGTTCGTCCGGATGTTGTGGAGGTCGATGACCTGCGAGGCGATGGTGCTGACGTTGGAGCGGATGCTCTGCAGCGCCTCGTCGTCCTCGCCGTTCGGGATGGCCCGGGTGGCGTCGAGGAAGGCGTCGTAGGAACGGTCCGTGCGGCGCCGGGGGTTGGCGACCTGGTAGTCGCTGGTCGGCCGCCCGTTGGCGAGCGGACCGGCGGAGAGGTCGCGCTCGGCCTGGAGGGCCTGGGCGAGCGCGGTCGCCTCACGGGTCAGCTTGGTGAGCAGCTGCATGTGGTCGAGCTGCTGCATGTCCTGGAGCGACTCGTTGATGCGGATGCCGCCGAGGCTGGTGGCCGCGACCACGGGGAGGGTCAGCAGGGCCACGAGGCGCGTGGAGATGCGCCAGTTGCGCAGGGCTATTCGGGGGCCGACCGCGTTCTCGGGGGTCGTGGGCGTGGCGCCCTTCTCCCCGCGCGCCGCGGCGTTCTGCTCGCCGGGCGCCGCGGACGCGCCGGAACGGCGTGCGGAGCCCTCGCCGGGCTCGCCGTTCGGCCGCGGGGCCTTGCCCTGGTTCCTGCCCTGGCCGCCCGGACCGGGCGCCTGCTGGGCGGAGTGCGGGGCCGCGGGACCGCGATCGGTCCCGGCACGCGGTTCCTGCTCCGACGGAGCCTCCGCGCGGCCCTTGCGGGCCGGGGCGGAGCCCGCGCCATCCCTCTTGAAACGTCCCTGCACTAGCGTCGCAACCTCTGGACCAGGCGTCCTTCCGGGTGGAACCGGAGCGGACGGTGTCGGCGTCGTCGGGACGCGTCGGTGCGCCCCGGGTGGTCGTCGGTGACCGGCGCAGATCCCCCTTCTCCGCCACTCGGCCGGCGCTGCGTTGCGCCCCCTGCGTGCCGGCGTCGAACCCGCGGCGGTGCGTGGAATTCCAGCACAGTGCCGGAACTCCAACAAGGGCTGCGGTCTGTACCGCAGGGGGGATGACCAACCGTACGCGGCGCGTCACCCCGCGTAGAAGATGATCACGGAGGATTCGGACTTTTCCTCTCCAATGACCCGGCGTCCTCGTGTGTCCCAGTCGCGATGATCAGGAGCGGAATGGAAGCTTCAGTCACGGAATGTCCCTTTCCGTGACCTGACATGCCGGTCCGTAATGACCGGAATATCCGCCCAGTGGTGAGCAAACTCACACGGGAATGGATGTCTCAGCCATGCATTCGAAGGGAACGCGTTGATTTAGCCTGACGCTTTACACCATTCCCGCGCCCGCACGGGCGCCCGCCCGGAACAAGGTCTGCCAGCGCGATGACTGCACCCACCCCCGCCACCACGGCCAACCCGCGCCGCTCCACCCTCGCCCACCTCGCGGACGCCGACGCCCTCGGCCGCGGCGCCACCCCCGAGTACGCGACCGAGCTGCCCGGCACCACGGCCAACCCGCGCCGCACCGTCCTCATGCAGGCCCCCGCGCCCTACGTCCCGGCCTACCTCACCGAGGGCTGATCCGGGTCACCACCCGCCCGCCACCGGCGATATCCGCCGGTCGGCCGCCCCGCGCCGCGTTAGCCTGGAGCGTCAGACTCCAGCCAGTACCAAGTGAGGGGCGACAGCACTCGTGCGCATCGCCAGATTCTCCATCGACGGCAATGTCGCCTTCGGCGCGGTCGAGGGCGAGGGGACCGTCGAGTCCGGCGGCCTCGTCCTCGACATCATCAAGGGCATCCCGTACACCGACTTCGAGCTCAGCGGCACCAAGGTCCCGCTGAGCAAGGTACGGCTCCTGCCGCCGGTGCTCCCCAACAAGGTCGTGGCCATCGGCCGCAACTACGCGGAGCACGCCAAGGAGCTCGGCAACGAGGTCCCGGAGGTCCCGGTCGCCTTCTTCAAGCCGACCACCTCCGTCATCGGCCCCGGCGACGCCATCGAGTACCCCTCCTTCTCCAGCGAGCTGCACCACGAGGCCGAACTGGCCGTGGTGATCGGCCGCATGTGCCGCGAGGTGCCCCGGGAGCGCGTCAAGGACGTGATCTTCGGCTACACCTGCGCCAACGACGTGACCGCCCGCGACGTGCAGCAGCGCGAGGCCCAGTGGGCCCGCGCCAAGGGCTTCGACACGAGCTGCCCGCTGGGCCCCTGGGTGGAGACCGACCTCGACCCGAGCGACCTCGCCGTCCAGGCCACGGTCAACGGCGAGCAACGCCAGCTCGGTCGGACGAGCGACATGATCCGCTCCATCGAGGACCTGGTCGTCCACATCACCGAGGCCATGACGCTGCTCCCCGGCGACGTCATCCTCACCGGCACCCCCGCCGGGGTCGGCCCCCTCACCGTCGGCGACGAGGTCGCCGTCACCATCGAAGGCATCGGCACTCTCACCAACAGGGTGATCAAGCGTGGCTAACGCGAACCTCCGCGTCCGTTTCTGTCCGTCCCCGACCGGCAACCCCCATGTGGGCCTGGTCCGTACCGCCCTCTTCAACTGGGCGTTCGCCCGGCACAACCAGGGCACCATGGTCTTCCGCATCGAGGACACCGACGCGGCCCGCGACTCCGAGGAGTCGTACGAGCAGCTGCTGGACTCCCTCAAGTGGCTCGGCCTCGACTGGGACGAGGGCCCCGAGATCGGCGGCCCGCACGCCCCGTACCGCCAGTCGCAGCGGATGGACATCTACAAGGACGTCGCCGACAAGCTGCTCGCCGGCGGGTACGCGTACCGCTGCTACTGCACCACCACCGAGCTCGACGAGCGCCGCGAGGCCGCCCGCGCCGCCGGCCGGCCCTCCGGCTACGACGGCCACTGCCGCGAGCTGTCGGCCGAGCAGGTCGCCGTGTACGAGGCCGAGGGCCGCGAGCCGATCGTCCGCTTCCGGATGCCCGACGAGGCCATCACCTTCACCGACCTGGTCCGCGGCGAGCTCACCTTCACCCCGGAGAACGTGCCGGACTACGGCATCCTCCGGGCCAACGGCGCCCCGCTCTACACCCTGGTCAACCCGGTCGACGACGCCCTGATGGAGATCACCCACGTCCTGCGCGGCGAGGACCTGCTCTCCTCCACCCCCCGCCAGATCGCCCTCTACAAGGCGCTGATCGAGCTGGGCGTCGCCAAGGAGATCCCCGCCTTCGGCCACCTGCCGTACGTGATGGGCGAGGGCAACAAGAAGCTCTCCAAGCGCGACCCGCAGGCCTCCCTCAACCTCTACCGGGAGCGCGGCTTCCTCCCCGAGGGCCTGCTCAACTACCTGTCCCTGCTCGGCTGGTCCTTCTCCGCCGACCAGGACATCTTCACCATCCCCGAGATGGTCGCGAAGTTCGACATCGCCGACGTCAACGCCAACCCGGCGCGCTTCGACCTGAAGAAGGCCGAGTCCATCAACGCGGACCACATCCGCATGCTGGACGTGAAGGCGTTCACCGAGGCGTGCGAGCCCTGGCTCCGGGCTCCGCACGCCCCCTGGGCGCCCGAGGACTTCGACCGCACGGCCTGGGAGCGGATCGCCCCGCACGCCCAGACCCGCCTGACCGTGCTCTCCGAGATCACGGCCAACGTCGACTTCCTCTTCCTGGCGGAGCCCGTCTTCGACCAGGCCTCCTGGGACAAGGCGATGAAGGGCGAGCCCGCGGCCCTCCTCACCACCGCCCGCGAGAAGCTGGAGTCGGCCGACTGGACCGACCCCGAGTCGCTCAAGAACGCGGTCCTGGCCGCCGGCGAGGCCCACGGCCTCAAGCTCGGCAAGGCCCAGGCCCCGGTCCGCGTCGCCGTCACCGGCCGCACCGTCGGCCTGCCGCTCTTCGAGTCCCTGGAGATCCTGGGCAAGGAGAAGACCCTGGCCCGCGTCGACGCGGCCCTGGCCAGGCTCGCCGCCTAGGCGACAGCCGCACGCCACGGGGGGGGGGGGGGGGGGGCGCGCGCCCCGCGGGCCCGCCCCCGCCGCCACGCCCACACAACCCCCCCCCCCCCCC
>NZ_JBHYKM010000160.1:0-13848 GCF_042741435.1 Streptomyces sp. NPDC058955
CGGCGCCGTCGTCGCGGTCTTCCAGTGGGGCTGGCTGGGCAGCCTGTTCGGCGTCGAGCAGACCGGCCCGATCATGTCGATGATGCCGATCTTCATGGTCGGCGTGGTCTTCGGCCTCGCGATGGACTACGAGGTCTTCCTGGTGACCCGGATGCGCGAGGCGTACGTCCACGGCGAGCGGCCCGGCGAGGCGATCGTGACCGGCTTCCGGCACAGCGCCCGGGTGGTCACCGCCGCCGCGGTGATCATGATCGCGGTCTTCTCCGGCTTCATCGGCATGAGCGACCAGATGATCAAGATGATCGGCTTCGGCCTCGCCGTCGCCGTCCTCTTCGACGCCTTCGTCGTCCGCATGGCGATCGTCCCGGCCGTCCTCGCGCTCCTCGGCCACAAGGCCTGGTGGCTGCCGAAGTGGCTCGACCGCGCGCTGCCGAACGTGGACGTGGAGGGCGAGGCCCTCGCCGGCCACGACGCCCCGGCCCCCGCGGAGCCGGACCTCGTGAAGGCCTGACACCCCCCTGGATCCCGGGGCGCCCCCTGAGCGGGGGGCGCGCCCCGGACCGCGCCGGGACCTGTGGGGACGGGGAGCCGACGCGGATGTACGCCGTCAGTGCGTCGTGAGCGACGACGCACCGGCGGCGTACGTGTGCTCCAGGAACCGGGAGAGGGCGACGCTGTCGAACTGGACGACGGAGACCTGCTCCGCGCCGTGGAACTCGACCACCGTCTGCGCCCGCCCGCACGGCCAGACCGCGATGTCGCCGCGGTGGGCCGGCTCGTGGATCCCGTCCTCCAGGAGGGCGCGGGGGAAGGACCACTCGACGCCGCCGGGGAGGACGAAGCGGACGGTGGCGGGGGAGAAGCCGGGGTCGTAGCGGAGGGCGATCGGCACGGCCCGGGAGACCGGTGCGTCGCTGATCAGGCGGCCTCGGGCGTGGTCCTCGACGGCGGCCATCACGTACTCCTCACCTAGAGCTGCGAATTGTCACTCAATGTCGCATTCTTCCCAGCGGTTCGCATGGTCACTCCCGAAGCGTCCGTATCGTGGCCGGGCTCACATCCGGCATCTTGTGATCCGGATGCTCTTGCAAGTCTTTTGCAGGAGCGCTCATCATTCGGGACGTGCATGTACCCGACGGATTCATCAACGCCCCCGTGTCGGCCGCGGCCGGCGTCGTCGCCGCCGCCGCGGTCGCCGTGAGCCTGCGCGGCGCGCGGAAAGAGCTCGACGAGAAGATCGCGCCGCTGGCGGGGCTCGTCGCGGCCTTCGTCTTCGCCGTCCAGATGCTCAACTTCCCGGTCGCCGCCGGCACCAGCGGCCACCTCCTCGGCGGGGCGCTCGCCGCGATCCTCGTCGGACCGTGGACCGGCGTCCTGTGCATCGCCGTCGTCCTGCTCATGCAGGGCGTCCTCTTCGCCGACGGCGGCCTCACCGCCCTCGGCGTCAACATCACCGTCATGGGCGTGGTCACCGTCGTCACCGCCCACCTGGTCTTCCGCGGCCTGCGGCTCGTGCTGCCCCGCACCCGCGCCGGCGTCACCGCCGCGACCTTCGTCGCCGCGCTCGTCTCCGTACCGGCCTCGGCCGCCGCCTTCACCCTGATCTACGCGATCGGCGGCACCACCGAGGTGCCCATCGGCAAGGTCCTCACCGCCATGCTGGGCGTCCACGTCCTCATCGGCATCGGCGAGGCCGTCATCACCATGCTGACCGTCGGCGCGGTCCTCGCCGTCCGCCCCGACCTCGTGCACGGCGCCCGCGGCCTCACCGCCCCCCTCAAGCTCCGGATCGACGGCGAACTCGTCGACGCGGCCCCGGCCCCGGCCGGGCCTCCGGCCGCGAAGAGCCCGAGGAAGCTCTGGATCGGCGGCGTCGCCACCGCCCTCGTCCTCGCCGGCGTCGTCTCCTTCTACGCCTCCGCCAGCCCCGACGGCCTGGAGAAGGTCGCCGCCGACCAGGGCATCGACGCCAAGGCCGAGGACCACGCCGCCGCCGACTCCCCGCTCGCCGACTACGGCGTCCGCGGCGTCGACTCCGCCCGCCTCTCCGGCGGCCTCGCCGGCGTCATCGGCGTCGGCGTCACCCTCGCCGCCGGCACCGGCGCCTTCTGGGCCGTCCGCCGCCGCCGGGCGGGCGCCGACACCGGCGCCCGGGTCTGACGATGGGAGCGGGCCACGCGCACCGGCTGTACCGGCGGGGGGACTCGCCGGTGCACGCCCTGCCCGCGCACACCAAGCTCGTCGCCGTCCTGTGCTTCGTCCTGGTCGTCGTCACCACCCCGCGCGAGGCCGTCTGGGCCTTCGCCGGCTACGCCGCCCTGCTCGGCGCGGTCGCCGCACGCGCGCGCGTGCCCGCCGGATTCCTCCTCCGGCGGCTCGCCATCGAGATCCCCTTCGTCGCCTTCGCCCTGCTGATGCCCTTCGTGGTCCCCGGCGAGCGGACGGAGGTCCTCGGCGTCCCCTTGAGCGTCCCCGGCCTCTGGGGCGCCTGGAACATCCTCGCCAAGGGCACCCTCGGCGTCGCCGCCTCCGTGCTCCTCGCCGCCACCACCGAACTCCGCGCCCTGCTGCTCGGCCTGCAGCGCCTCCGCCTGCCCCCGCTCCTCGTCCAGATCGCCTCCTTCATGATCCGGTACGGGGACCTCATCACCGACGAGATGCGCCGGATGGCCGTCGCCCGCCGCTCCCGCGGCTTCGAGGCGAGCGGCGTCCGCCACTGGGGCGTCCTCGCCAAGTCCGCCGGCGCGCTCTTCATCCGCTCGTACGAGCGCGGCGAACGCGTCCACCTCGCCATGGTCAGCCGCGGCTACACCGGCACCATGCCGCTCCTCGACGACCGCCCCGCCGGCCGCGCCCAGTGGGCCACCGCCCTGGCCCTGCCGCTCGCCGCCCTCCCGATCTGCCTCCTCGGACGGACCCTATGACCACGCCCTCGCTGGACGTCTCCGGCCTCGCCTACGCCTACCCCGACGGCCACCAGGCGCTCTTCGGCGTGAACCTGACCATCGGGCGCGGCGAGCGGGTCGCCCTGCTCGGCCCCAACGGCGCCGGGAAGACCACCCTCGTCCTCCACCTCAACGGCATCCTCGCCGCCGGCGCGGGCAGCGTCACCGTCGCCGGGCTGCCCGTCGGCAAGCAGCACATGGCGGAGATCCGTCGGAAGGTCGGCATCGTCTTCCAGGACCCCGACGACCAGCTCTTCATGCCGACCGTCCGCGAGGACGTCGCCTTCGGCCCCGCCGCGGCCGGGCTGCGCGGCGCCGAGCTGGACGCGGTCGTGGAGCGGGCCCTGGAGAAGGTCGGCATGGCCGCGTACGCGGACCGGCCCCCGCACCACCTCTCCTTCGGCCAGCGGCGCCGGGTCGCCGTCGCGACCGTCCTCGCCACCGAGCCGGAGATCCTCGTCCTCGACGAGCCGTCCTCCAACCTGGACCCGGCCTCCCGCCGCGAACTCGCCGACGTGCTGCGCTCCCTCGACGTCACCGTCCTCATGGTCACCCACGACCTGCCGTACGCCCTGGAGCTCTGCCCGCGCTCGCTGATCCTCAGCGAGGGCGTGATCGCCGCCGACGGGCCGACCCGCGAGATCCTCGCCGACGAGGAGCTCATGGCCCGCCACCGCCTCGAACTGCCCTTCGGTTTCGTTCCGGGTTCCGTCGCCTGAGACCATGGGACCCGTTCGTACGAAAGGATGAGTGGGTCAGGTGGACGTCCAGGGCACGGTGGCACCGGGCTGGGAGCCGGTGCGGGACGCGTTCCTGCGCAACTTCGAGCAGCGCGGCGAGAAGGGCGCGGCGGTCGCCGTCCACCACGACGGGGCCAAGGTCGTCGACCTGTGGGCCGGCACCAAGGACGCCGACGGCACGGCCCCGTGGACGGAGGGCACCGCCCAGATCGTCCGCTCGGCCACCAAGGGCGTCGCCGCCGCCGTCCCGCTCCTCCTCCACCAGCGCGGCCGGATCGACCTGGACGCCCCGGTGGCCACGTACTGGCCCGAGTTCAAGGCGGCCGGCAAGGACCGCGTCACGGTACGGCAGCTCCTCGCCCACCAGGCGGGCGTCCCCGTCCTCGACCGCCCCCTCACCCTCGCCGAGGCCACCGACCTGGAGGCGTCCACCGCCGCCGTCGCCGCCCAGGCCCCCGCCTGGGACCCCGGCACCGCCCACGGCTACCACGCCCACACCTTCAGCTGGCTCCTCTCCGGCCTGGTCCACCGCGTCACCGGCCGCACCATCGGCCGCTGGGTCGCCGAGGAGATCACCGCCCCGCTCGGCCTCGACCTGTGGATCGGCCTCCCGCCGGCCGAGGAGCACCGGGTGGGCCGGCTCGCCCAGGTCGACGCCCCCGAGGACACCGGCGCCCTCCGCCTGCGCCCCAAGCGCTCCGTCACGGAGGCCTGGGAGGACCCGGCGTCCCTCACCCGCCGCGCCTTCGAGGTCATCACCCCGAAGCCCGACGAGAACGACCCCGCCTACCGGGCGGCGGAACTCCCCGGCTCGGCCGGCGTGGCCACTGCCCGCTCCCTCTCCCGCTTCTACGCCGCCACCCTCGGCCCGCTCGCCGACGGCACCCCCCGCCTCTTCGCCCCCGCGACCCTGGCCCTGGCCCGCACGGAGGAGTCGGCGGGCACGGACCGGGTCCTCCTCGTCGGCACCCGCTTCGGCCTCGGCCACATGCTCCACGGCCCCGCCTCCCCCCTCCTCGGCCCCACCTCCTTCGGCCACCCCGGCCGCGGCGGCTCCCTCGCCTTCGCCGACCCCGAGTCCGGCACGGCCTTCGGCTACGTCACCAACGGCATGCGCAGCACGGTCACCTCGGACCCCCGGGCCCAGGCCCTGGTGCGGGCGGTCAAGTCGCTGATCTGACGGGCGGGCGGTCCGTTCCCCAGGCTCTGACGGCCGGGCTAGCGGTCCGTCCCCCAGCGCCACAGCAGCTCCTCGCCCTCCGGCACGGCGGCCCAGCGGGCGGCGGCGGCGTCCAGGCGCGGCCCCGTCCTCGCCAGGGCGTCCGCGTCCAGGAGCGCCGGGCCGAGGCCGCGGCCCTCCACGGGAAGGCCGCGCCACACCCGGTAGGCCCAGTTCACGCAGAGCTCGGCGGCCAGCACGGCGTCGCCGCCCCGGCGCAGCACCTTCATCCCCGACCGGCGGTGCCGGCCCGGGACGACGGGCTCGAAGCCCTCGAAGGTGGCGCCGCGCGCCGTCGCCCCCCAGAAGCCGTCCTCGATGCCGAGCGCGGTCTCCACGACGGCGTGGACCAGGTCGTGCGGCAGGGTCGGGCCGACGGGCCGGGCGGGCAGCCTGACGTCCGGCCCCCTGCGGGCGCGGACCAGGATCTCGTGCCGATGGTCCGGCAGCTTCCGGAAGGAGATCTCCATGGGCCCGACGGTAGGCCCGGATCCGGCCGCCGCCCAGCGATTTCCCGAGCGCACGGGGCTGGCCCGGCACACGCGCCGATGCTGAGATCGGACCATGGATCTCACGGCACGGTTCGCGGGGAAGACCGCCCTCATCACGGGCGCGGGAAGCGGCATCGGCGCGGCGACCGCCCGCCGCCTGGCGGCGGAGGGCGCGCACGTCCTGGTCACGGACGTCGACGAGGAGGCGGCGCGCAAGGTCGCCGCCGCCCTCCCGGCCGCGACCCCGCACCGCCTCGACATCACCGACCGCGCCGCGATCGACCGGCTGATCGGCGGGCTCCCCACCCTCGACGTCCTCGTCAACAACGCCCTCGTCCCCTTCGTCGACGACCCCGACGAGAACTGGCGGCGCCAGCTCGACGGCACCCTCCTCGGCGCGGTCCACTGCGCCCGCGCCGCCCTGCCCCACCTGACGGCGACCCGCGGCGCGATCGTCACCATCGGCTCGGTCAACGCGGAAGCCTCCTTCGGCGACCACGCCTACAGCGCCGCGAAGGCCGCCCTCGGCTCCTACACCCGCACCCTGGCCGCCGAAGCGGCCCCGCTGGGCGTCCGCGTCAACCAGATCAACCCCGGCACCGTCGCCACCCGGGCCTGGGCGGGCCGGGAGGAGGGCCTGGCCGCCCTCGCCGACCGCGCCTACCCCCTCGGCCGCGTCGGCACCCCCGACGACATCGCGGCAGCCGTCGCCTTCCTGGCCTCCCCCGACGCCGCCTGGATCACCGCCACCACCCTCCGCGTCGACGGCGGCCTCCTCGGCGTGAACCGGCACTTCCGGGAGATCCTGGACGGCTCCTGACGCCCGCTCAGCCGCTGGACAGCATCAGACCGATGCCGACCACCATCAGGCCGGCCGCGGCGACCCTCGGGCCGCCGAAGCGCTCCTTGAAGAAGAGGGCGCCGATGGCGGCGCCGACGATGATGGAGGACTCGCGGAGGGCGGCGATCGGCGCCAGCGGGGCCTGCGTCTGGGCCCAGAGCACGAGGGCGTACGCCGCGACCGACAGGGCCGCGCCGAGGAGGCCGCGGGCCAGGTGAGGACGGAGCGCGGGAAGCAGGGCGCGGCGGCGGACCGCCAGGGCGTACGCGGGGATGACCAGGCCCTCCAGGACCATCAGCCAGGCGATGTAGCCGAGCGTGGTGCCCGAGGCGCGGACGCCGACGCCGTCGACGACCGTGTACAGGGCGATCGAGAGGCCGGTGGCGAGCGCCGCGAGCAGGGCGGGCCGGTGCGCGCCGCCCTTGCCGCGTACGCCCCACAGCGCCAGCCCCGTCAGCCCGGCGCACGCCACGGCGACGCCGAGCAGCTGCCGGCCGTCCGGCACCTCGTGCACGAAGACGGCCGCGAGCAGCGTGACGACCAGCGGGGCCGTGCCGCGCGCGATCGGGTACATCTGGCCGAAGTCGCCGAGCGCGAAGGACTTCATCAGCAGCGCGTAGTACGCGACGTGGAGGGCGGCGGAGGCGATCAGGTACGGCCAGGCCCCCGCCGCCGGCACGGGCGTGAACGGCACGAGGGCCAGGCCGATCAGCGCCCCGCCGCCGGCGATCAGGGTGAAGGAGAGCAGCTGGTCGCGGATGTGGTGGGCCAGGGCGTTCCACGAGGCGTGCGTGATCGCCGCGACCAGCACCACGCACGCGACCAGCGGCGTCACGCCGTGCGCTCGCGCACGTCCGCGAGGGTCGCGCCCGCGTGGGCGATCAGCTCCTTCGGGGGCAGGGCGAAGACGGAATGCGGGGTGCCGGCCGCCGCCCACACCAGCGCGTGGTCGAGCAGACCCTCGTCGGCCAGCACCCGGGTCCGGACGCGGTGCCCGAAGGGCGGCACGCCCCCGATCGCGTACCCGGTCGTCTCCCGCACCACGCGCGCGTCCGCCCGCGTGACCTCCCCGGCGCCCAGCGCCTCCCGCACCCGCTCGACGTCCACCCGCGAGGCCCCGTCCATCAGGACCAGCACCGGGACCCTGTCGGCGGCGAAGATCAGCGACTTCACGATCTCGGAGACCGCGCAGCCGATCGCGTCGGCGGCCTGCTGCGCGGTCCGCGTCTCGTCCGGGAACCGCCGGACCTCGACGTCGAGGCCCAACTCGGCGAGGGCGGCGGCGAACTGGGGGTGGGCGGCGGAGGCGTCGGTCGTCATGCCCGGCACGGTAGCGGTAGGTGTACGGGACACGCGACCGTCTTTCCGCCGCCGGGGCCCGCCTGTCGTCAGCCCGCCTTCAGGACCGCCGCCACCACGGGCCCGGCCGCGTCGCTGCCATGGCCTCCGGCCTGGACGACGGCCGCGGCGGCGAGATCGCCGGAGTAGCCGGTGAACCAGCTGTTGGAGGTGGACTGGTCACCGACCTCCGCCGAGCCGGTCTTGGCGCCCTTCGGCGACGACACGCTCGCCATCGCCTCCTGAGCGGTGCCGTTCGGTCCTGTGGCCGCCTTCATCATCTTCTGCAGCCCGGCCTTGACCTCGCCCGGCAGCGGCTCGGCGGTGGCGAACTTCCGACCGTCCACGTCCTTCGGTATCAGGTACGGCTGGAGGAAGCCGCCGTTCTTCACGGTCGCGGAGACCGACGCCATGTTGAGCGCGTTCATGGTGATGGCGCCCTGCCCGATGTACGAGGCGGGTGTCTCGGTGCCGCTGGACTCGGGCACCCCTCCGTCCTCGGTCAGCACGCCGACCGACCACACCTCGCCGATCCCGAACCACTTGCGGGCGGTGTCGCCGAGCGCCGTGTTGTGGACGCCCTTGTCCTTCAGCGGGTTGATCGCCTTGATGAAGGCGGTGTTGCAGGACATGGCGAAGGCGTTCGTCAGGTCGCCCTTGGTGGAGAAGTCCTTCAGGTTGTGGAACGTGTACCCGTCCCACTGCGCGGTGGGCGGACACTCCACCGTCGTGTCCGGCCCCGCCACCCCGTACCGCATCATCATGGCCGCCGTCACGATCTTCATCGTGGAGCCGGGCGCCTGCTTGCCCTGGAACGCCGTGTTGAAGCCGCTGGCCGGGTTGTTGGCGACGGCCCGGATCGCGCCCGTCGACGGCTCGACGGCGGCGACGGCCGCCTTCGGGTAGTCCTTCACGGCCTTCTCCGCCGCCGCCTGCACGTCCGCGTCGATGGTCGTCCGCAGCTCGCCCGGCTTGCCGGCCGACAGCACCAGGAGCGTGCTGCTCGGCGTGCCGTCGGCGCTCTCGATCCAGGTCTCGATCCCGGCCTCGCCGCCGGCCTTGGCCCCGTACCGCTGCCGCAGCGCGTCCAGGACCGGCACCAGCGACGGGTACTTCTCGGGCGGCAGCGCGGCGCCCTTGTGGTCGAGCGCCTTCACCGCCGGCGCCTTCGCCTCGCCGGTCCGCAGCGTGGCGCCGGCGGTCAGCTTCGGGTGGAGCACGGTGGGCGTCCAGCGCACCAGCGGGCGCCCGGTGGACTCGCCGCGCACGACGGTCAGCTTCGACTCGTACGTCCACGGCTTCGACACCCCGTCGTACGTCACGGTCGCCTTCACCGTGAACGGCACGACCGCCCCCGTCGGCGTCCCGGGCGTGATCTCCGCCGCCGAGACGCCGACCTCCTGGTGGTACGAGGCGACGGCCGGCCCCGCCGTCACCGGATCGTTCGTCAACTGCCCGGCCCGCTCGGCCTCCCCGCCGGCCCAGGCGGCGAGGAAGTCCCGCGCGGTGGCGGTGACCTCGTCGCTCGTCACCGGCCCGGTCCGCGCCGCCGCCGTCCGCGTCCCGTCGCTCGACGAACCGCCCGTGATCCCGTTCCAGAGGTTGTACCCCCCGTACGCGACCCCGCTCGCGACGACCGCGAACACGCCCCCGACGACCCCGACCTTCACTCCACTGCGCATGACTGGGTTCCCCTCCCCGTGTGGACCATCGAGTCAAGCAGCCGCCACTGACAACTGTCGAGCACGATCGGCCACTCCCGTCACGTCCGGGGAGGGCGTTACTACACCCAGGTGTCCAGCCACATCCGCGCCCGCCACTGGTCCATCGGGATCGGGGTCGCCGTGTAGATCGGCCAGAAGTAGATGAAGTTCCAGACGATCAGGAGGACCAGGCAGCCGGCGGCCACCGCGCCGAAGGTGCGGCGTTTCTCCGTGCTGCCCTTGGGGCCGATGATCGCGCCGATCATCATCGCCACCGCCAGGCACAGGTAGGGGACGAAGACGACGGCGTAGAAGAGGAAGATCGTGCGCTCCTGGTAGAGGAACCAGGGGACCCAGCCCGCCGCCACCGCGCAGGCGATCGCGCCCGCGCGCCAGTCGCGGCGGAAGGCCCAGCGCCAGAGGACGTACACCAGGGCGAAGCAGGCGGCCCACCAGAGGAGGGGGGTGCCGAGGGCCAGGATCTCCTGGGCGCACTTCTCCTTGGCGGAGGCGGGGCAGCCGGCGGTGCCGGGGGCGGGGGACTCGTAGAAGTAGGAGACCGGGCGGCCGAGGACGATCCAGGACCAGGGGTTCGACTCGTAGGTGTGGGGCGAGGTCAGGCCCACGTGGAAGCTGTAGACCTCGGTCTCGTAGTGCCACAGGCTGCGCAGCCACTCCGGCAGCCAGGACCAGGTGCCGCCGCCGTTCGGCAGCGCGTCCTGCTTCTCGGCCCAGTCGCGGAAGTAGCCCTTGTCGGTGACGAGCCAGCCCGTCCAGGTCGCCAGGTACGTCGCCAGCGCCACCGGCACCACCGACACGAACGCGGGCAGCACGTCCTTCTTGATCACCGCGAGGTACGGGCGGACCGCGCCGGCCGTGCGGCGGGCGCCGATGTCCCACAGGACCGTCATCAGGCCGAAGCCGACCATGACGTACAGGCCGTTCCACTTGGTCGCCGCCGCGAGGCCCAGCATCACGCCGGCCGCGATCCGCCAGGGGCGCCAGCCGAGGCGCAGGGTCTCGGCGATCTCCGCGTCCGGGCGGAGCACGCCCTCCTCGTCCTCCGGGAGCGCGGCGGCCAGCCGTCTCCGCGTCCGGTCGCGGTCCAGGACCAGGCAGCCGAACGCGGCCAGCACGAAGAACATCAGCACCTGGTCGAGGAGCGCGGTGCGGCTCATCACGAAGTGCAGGCCGTCGACGGCGAGCAGCAGGCCGGCCAGGCAGCCGAGGAAGGTGGAGCGGAAGAGGCGGCGGCCGATGCGGCACAGCATGAGGACGGAGAGCGTCCCGAGCAGCGCCACCATGAACCGCCAGCCGAACGGTTCGAAGCCGAAGACCCTCTCGCCGAGGCCGATCACCCACTTGCCCATCGGCGGGTGCACCACATAGCCCGGGTCGGTCGGGATCAGGACCGAGTCGGGGTTCGCCAGGATCGTCTTGTCGATGTCCTTGGGCCACGCCCCCTCGTACCCCTGGTTGATCAGGGCCCAGGAGTCCTTGGCGTAGTACGTCTCGTCGAATATCACCGCGTGCGGCTTGCCCAGGTTCCAGAACCGGAGCACGCCCGCGACGGCCGCGACCAGCAGCGGGCCGCCCCACGCGGCCAGCCGCCACAGCCGGTCGGCGGCGGCCGGGCCGAGCCCGAGCAGCGACATGACCCGCGGCGAGGGCCGGGTGTACGGCGGGTCGAGCCGGTCCCTCGTGCCGATGGAGAGCGTGCCGGCGGCGGGCGGGCGGTAGCCGAAGCGCCGCAGCCGCAGCTGCCACGACGAGGGCTCGGCCACGGTCTTCGCCATGGAGTGCTGGCCCTCCAGGGCCTCGGGTGCGGTACGGGTCACCGCGCCATCGTAGGGACTGCGCCTGTGCGCGTCGCCTGTCCCGGCGGTACGGGGCGCCGTCACGGGCGCGACTCCTGGGAGGATGGGACGCGTGACAGGAACGCTGGTACTCGCAGGCACCCCCATCGGCGACATCGCGGACGCCCCGCCCCGGCTCGTCGCCGAGCTGGAGGGCGCGGACATCGTCGCGGCCGAGGACACCCGTCGGCTGCGCGGGCTGACCCGGGCGCTCGGCGTGCACACCACGGGACGGGTCGTCTCCTACTTCGAGGGGAACGAGTCGGCCCGTACGCCCGAGCTGGTCGAGGCGCTGGTCGGCGGCGCGCGGGTGCTGCTCGTCACCGACGCGGGCATGCCGTCCGTCTCCGACCCCGGCTACCGGCTGGTCGCCGCCGCCGTCGAGGCGGACATCAAGGTGACGGCCGTCCCCGGCCCGTCCGCCGTGCTCACCGCGCTCGCGCTCTCCGGGCTGCCGGTGGACCGCTTCTGCTTCGAGGGCTTCCTGCCGCGGAAGGCGGGCGAGCGGCTGGGCCGGCTGAAGGAGGTCGCGGCCGAGCGGCGCACCCTCGTCTACTTCGAGGCCCCCCACCGGCTCGACGACACCCTCGACGCGATGGCCGAGGTGTTCGGCGCCGAGCGCCGCGCCGCCGTCTGCCGCGAGCTGACCAAGACGTACGAGGAAGTGAAGCGGGGCCCGCTGGGCGAGCTGGCCGCCTGGGCGAAGGAAGGCGTACGCGGCGAGATCACGGTCGTCGTCGAGGGCGCCCCCGAGACCGGCCCGGAGGAACTGGACGCGGCCGAACTGGTCCGCAGGGTGCGGGTCCGCGAGGAGGCCGGGGAACGCCGCAAGGAGGCGATCGCCGCGGTGGCCGCCGAAGCGGGCCTCCCCAAGCGGGAGGTCTTCGACGCCGTCGTCGCCGCCAAGAACGCCACCTGACGGGAACGGCCGGGGAGAAGCCCCGGTCGGGGTGTCGGGAACGGAGCCGGGGGAAGCGTCGGGGAAGAGTCCAGGAAAGGGTTCCGGGAAACTCCGGAAAGGCCCTGGAAACGGTAAAGGACTAACCTTTAAGGCAAAGCCGAATCCGGCGCCGGGAGTCGTCACGGGGCGCTTGGCAAGGGAACGCCCAAAATCGCTCCATGCTTCCTTCCGTGCTGATGCGCTCCGGGCCGAAAAGGCGTCCACTGGACCCAGTGGAGAGGAGCTGGCATGAGCGAGACCACCGGCACCGGAACGCCCGTCGCGCACGAGGCGTACGCCTTCGCCTGCATGCGGTGCGGGTACGGCTGGGAGCAGTCCTACGACATCGAGCACCACACGGACGCGCGCGGTGAGGCGTTCGTCGTGTACAAGGCGGACGGCGAGCGGGTGCCCTCACCGCTCTCCAACCCGACCTGCATGAACTGCGGCGGCCACGTGGTGCGGATCATGCGCGCCGGCCAGGTGTCCACCGTCCTCGACCTGATCGCCTCGATGGAGCACCACCGGAGCGGGGCGAAGGAGGCCCGGCCGGTCGCGGTGGCCGGACCGATCGGGCAGGAGCTGACCCGGGGCGAGGGCGACGAGGCGCCGCCGGTCCCGCACCACTGGCACCTCTCCGACCTGCTGCACCCCTTCCGCTCCCGCCGCTGAAACCACCGCGCGGACGCGCTCGCGGCCCTCGTACGATCGGACCCATGAGTGCCAAGGACGCCCCGCCGCCGCTGCCCGAACCCCTCCTCGTGGAGGTCGCGGACTCGCACACCCATCTGGACATGCAGTCCGGCACGGTCGAGGAGGCGCTGACCAAGGCGGCCGCCGTCGGCGTGACGACGGTCGTGCAGGTCGGCTGCGACGTGAAGGGCTCCCGGTGGGCCGCCGAGACGGCGGAGCGGTACGCGAACGTGCACGCGGCCGTCGCCCTGCACCCGAACGAGGCCCCCAGGATCGTCCTGGGGGACCCGGACGGCTGGTCCCGGCAGGGGGCCAGGGACGCGGGCGGCGACGCGGCGCTCGACGACGCGCTCGCCGAGATCGACCGGCTCGCCGCCCTCCCGCACGTCCTCGGCGTCGGCGAGACCGGCCTCGACTTCTTCCGCACCGGCCCCGAGGGCATGGCCGCGCAGGAGCGTTCCTTCCGCGCCCACATCGAGATCGCCAAGCGGCACGGCAAGACCCTCGTCATCCACGACCGGGAGGCGCACGCCGACGTCCTGCGCGTCCTCGACGAGGAGGGCGCCCCCGAGCGGACCGTCTTCCACTGCTACTCCGGCGACGCCGCCATGGCGGAGATCTGCGCCGCCAAGGGCTACTACATGTCCTTCGCCGGCAACATGACCTTCAAGAACGCCCAGCCGCTGCGGGACGCGCTCGCCGTCGCCCCGCTGGACCTCGTGCTCGTCGAGACCGACGCCCCGTTCCTCACCCCGGCCCCCTTCCGCGGCCGCCCCAACGCCCCGTACCTGATCCCGGTCACCGTCCGGGCGATGGCGGAGGTCCGCGGCATCGACGAGAACGCGATGGCCGAGGCGCTGGCCGTGAACACCGCCCGCGCCTTCGACTACTGATGGTCACCGATGCATAACGGTTACGTGTCGTAGTCGGGTCGCTTTGGAGAGTGACCGCCGCCGGGGCTAGGGTCCCGGCCTCGTGAGCACTTCCCAGGGCAGTCACCGCGCCGGACGGCGGGGGGCGGCGGCCGCGCTGCCCGTCCACGAGCAGCCCACCCAGGTCGCCCCGCTGGCCGCCCCGCCGGC
>NZ_JBHYKM010000161.1:0-13546 GCF_042741435.1 Streptomyces sp. NPDC058955
CGGGGGGGCGGGGCGCGCCCGGCGCCGGGGCGGGGGGCGTCGGGGGGGGGCGCGGCGGGGGGCGGGGGGGGGCGTCCGGCGCCCCCCCGCCCCCCCCCCCGCGTACCCCCGCCCCGGTTACTCCGGCAGCCGCAGGATCGGGAAGCTCCCCGTGTTCGTCGGCGCGTGGTCCGGCAGCCACAGCACCGCCACGGCCCCGCCGACCCCCTCCGGCGCCGCCTCGGAGGCCACGTTCCGGAAGGTCAGCCGGGCGCCGAGGACCCGCGCCTGGCCGGCCGCGATGGTCAGCCCCAGGCCGTGGCCCTGTCCCGCCCGGTCGCTGGTGCCGGTACGGAAGCGGCTCGGGCCCTCGCGGAGCAGCGCCTCGGGGAAGCCGGGGCCGTGGTCCCGTACGCGCACCACCCGGCCCTCGACGGTGACCTCCACCGGGCCCTTGCCGTGCTTGGCCGCGTTGGCCAGCAGATTGCCGAGGATCCGCTCCAGCCGGCGCGGGTCGGTCGACACCCAGGACTCGTGCACCACCCGGATCTCCGCGTCCGGGAACATCGACCGCACCCGGCGCTCCACGAACTCGCCGAGGGCGATCTCCTGGAGCTCCGCCCGCTCCGAGGCCCCGTCGAGCCGGGCCACCTCCAGGACGTCCTCGACCAGCGTCCGCATCGCCTGCGCCCGGTCCCGTACCAGCTCGGTCGGGCGGCCCGGCGGCAGCAGCTCGGCCGCCGTAAGGAGTCCGGTCACCGGGGTGCGCAGCTCGTGCGCGATGTCCGCGGTGACCCGCCGTTCGGCCTCGATCCGCTCGTGGAGGGCGTCCGTGAGCGAGTCGATCGCCCACGCCAGGTCGTCGGTCTCGTCCCGTACGACGCCGCCGACGGCGTCCCGCACCCGGACGTCGCCGTTGCCCTGGGCGACCCGCCCGGCCGCCGCCGCGGCCTTCCGCAGCCGCCGGGAGAGCTGCCCGCCGACCAGGATCCCGAGCGCGCAGCCGCCGAACACCACCGAGACCGAGCCGATGACCAGCGCCCGGTCGAGGTCCTTCATGATCGTGGCGCTGCGGTCGGCGAACGGGATGTGCAGCGACAGCACGTCGCCGTTGGCCAGCGGCACCGCCGCCCACACGTCCGGCGGCCCGCCGTGCCGGTGCTCCTGCACGTACGTGCCCCGCCGCTGGTCGCGCATCAGCTGGTCGAGCTGGTCCGGCAGCGCCGGGTCGTTGAGCTTGGCGCCGAAGCGCGGCTCCTTCGGCTTGGACGTCTCGTACAGGCGCTGGGCGAAGAGCAGCCGCTCCATCTGGACCTCGCGCGCGTTGTCCAGCATCGAGATGCGGGCGGCGTTGTGCACGACGACGCTGAGGGTGACCGCGATCAGCGCGCCGACCGCGGCGATGGCCAGGGCGATCTTCCAGCGGACGCCGGTGCGGAGCGGGAGCGCTCTCACCGATCAGCCCCTGAGCTTGTAGCCGAAGCCGCGGACCGTCTCGATCCGGTCCTGGCCGATCTTGGCCCGCAGCCGCTGCACATGGACGTCGACGACCCGGGTGTCGCCGCCCCAGCCGTAGTCCCAGACCCGCTCCAGGAGCTTGTCGCGGGAGAGCACGGTGTTCGGCGCCGAGGAGAACTCCAGCAGCAGCCGCATCTCGGTCGGCGTCAGCGCCACCGGCGCCCCGCCCCGCCGCACCTCCATGCCCTCGGTGTCGACCTCCAGGTCCCCGTCGCCGAAGACGAGCGGCCCGCCGTCGCCGGCGGGCTCCGCCGACCCGTCGCCCGCCCCGTTGCCGGCCGCGTGGCCGAACCGGCGCAGCACGGCCCGGATCCGGGCCATCAGCACGGAGCCGTCGAAGGGCTTGGTCACGTAGTCGTCCGCCCCGGCCTCCAGACCGAGGACGACGTCGATCGAGTCGGCCCGCGCCGACAGCATGATCACCGGGACGGTCGACTCGTCGCGGATGCGGCGGCAGAGGCTGACCCCGTCCATGCCGGGCAGCATCACGTCGAGCAGCGCGATGTCCGGGCGGTGGGCGCGGAAGGCGTCGAGCCCGGAGAGCCCGTCGGGCATCGCGGTGACGCGGAAGCCGTCCCGCTCCAGGGCGAGCTGGGTGGCCTCGCGGATGACGTCGTCGTCCTCGACGAACAGGACATGGGTCTCGGCCATCGTGCGGGGGTCCTTCGGTGTGTGTGGGGGATGGGGGGCTCAGCCGGCGGCGGACGGTTCCGGCACCGGCTGCGGCTGCTCGGTGGCGCCGTCGCCCTCGCCCACGGCCCTGCTGTAGTCGTTGTGCACCCAGTCGTGCTGGGTGAACCGGTTCCCCGACCAGCGGTACGTGATGACGTCCTCGCCCGACGGGTACGCGACCGGGTCGTCCTCGGCGTACACCTGCTTCGTCACGATCAGGTCGCCGCGGTCGATGGTGCCGTAGACCGCCGCGTCCTCGGCCATGAAGACGTTCTCGTAGCCGTTCGCGGTGGCCGCGTCGGGGGCGGCGCTCCCGCCCGACTGCTTGCGGTAGACGTAGGTGCCGATGCCGACCGCGTCCCCGCAGGTCATCACGTTGACGACGACGTCGGGCGCGGTGCCGTTCGTGAGGTTGCCGTACGAGGTGTCCACCGGATAGGCGTCGGCCACGCACGGCTTCAGGTCGTCCTTCACCCGGGCGCCGATCTTCGGGTCGCCCTTGAGCAGCGCGATCGGGTCCACCCGCTCGGCCGCCTTCGCCGAGCCCGAGGCCGCGGCGGGCGGGGTGGGGGCGGCGGCCGCCGTCGCGTCGGCGCGCGCCGCGCCCTCGTCGCGCGAACCCGTGCCGCCGGTCGAGCACGCGGCCACGAACAGGCCGAGGGCGGCGAGTCCGGCCACCGCCGTGACACCCGCCGCCTTCGTACCGGCCCCCCGGGGCGATCCGCCCCGGGCTCCGGCCCCGGCGCCTCCGCCGGCCGGGCCGCCGATCCGGTCGCCGGCCCCTTCGCCGGTTCTGCCGTCCTCGACTCCGCCGTCGTCTAGGCCGCGCACCGCTCGCGCCCTCCCTCGTCACCTCGCACGGCCGCCGCAGCCGACCGCTGTCCTCCGGTCCGCTCCACGGGCCGCCCCAGGGCGAGGGCGTTCATGTCCCGGCTCTCCAGCTCCTGGCGGAGCCGGGCGAGCGCGCGGTGAAGCGTCGACTTCACCGTACCCGTCGACATGCCCAGGGCCGCCGCGGTCTCCTCCGTGCTCATCTGCTCCCAGTGCCGCAGCACCACGACGCTGCGCTGCTTGGGCGCCAGCACCCGCAGGATGTCCATCAGCAGGGCCCGGTCGGCGTGCTGCTCGG
This sequence comes from Streptomyces sp. NPDC058955, assembly GCF_042741435.1. Lineage (NCBI taxonomy): Bacteria > Bacillati > Actinomycetota > Actinomycetes > Kitasatosporales > Streptomycetaceae > Streptomyces > Streptomyces sp. NPDC058955. Next base: position 3,299 of record NZ_JBHYKM010000161.1, read on the forward strand.
TCGGGTCCTCCACGCTCGCGTCCGGAAGCTGCTCGGTGGGCACCTCCTCCAGCCGGCGCGCCCGCCACCACTCCGTCCGCGTGTTGATCATGACCCGCCGCAGGTACGCGTCCGCCAGCGACTTGTCCGCGATCCCGTCCCACCGGCCGTACGTGCGGACCAGGGCGGTCTGCAGCAGGTCCTGCGCGTCGACCGGGTCCGGGACGAGGCGGCGGGCGCTGCGCAGCAGCGCGTCCTGCCGCGTGCGGACGTACTCCTCGAAGTCGAGCACCTCGCCCTGGCTCATCCCAGCCGCCTCCACATCCCCGTGACCTGCTTGTTCTCCGTGTCGACGACGACGCTACGGAGCGGTTGTCACGGGGGTGTGCGGGGCAGCCGTCGGTGGACGCACGGCTACCCATCGGTTGTGTAACAGCCGGGACGCTCAGGTCAGCGGCAGCCGGTACCGCCCGCCGTCCAGCGGCTCCACCAGACCGTCCGAGACCAGGCCGTCCAGGGCGCGGCCGCGCTGGACCGGCTCGTCCCAGACGGCGTCGAGGGCGGACTGGGGGACGGGGCCGGGGGCGTCGCGGAGGACGGCGAGGAGCCGGCCGCGGACCTGGCGGTCGGTGCCGGCGTAGGTCTGGCCGCGCCGGGGCGGGCCGTCGTGGGCGGGCTTGCCGGAGAGCAGCCAGGCGCAGCGGTCGGCGATCGGACAGCGCCCGCAGTCCTCGTTCTTCGCCGTGCAGACCAGCGCGCCCAGCTCCATCGAGGCGGCGGCCCAGCGGGCGGCGGTGCCCTCGTCGTCCGGGAGGAGCGCCCGGGCGAGGCGCCGCTCGGCGGCCGTGGTGGCGTTCGGCGGGTACTGGACGCCGCTCGCCGCGCGGGCGAAGACCCGGCGCACATTGGTGTCGAGGACCGCGTGCCGCTGCCCGTACGCGAAGGAGGCGACGGCCGCGGCGGTGTACTCGCCGATGCCGGGGAGGGCGAGGAGCTGCCCGTGGTCGCTCGGCACGTCGCCGCGGTGCCGGTCCCTTATCGCCACGGCCGCCGCGTGCAGCCGCAGGGCCCGGCGCGGATAGCCGAGCCGGCCCCAGGCGCGGACGGCCTCGCCGGGCGGCTCGGCGGCCAGGTCGGCCGGGCGGGGCCAGCGCGCCAGCCACTGCTCGTACACCGGGAGCACCCGGACGACGGGGGTCTGCTGGAGCATGAACTCGCTGACCATGACGCCCCAGGCACCGGCCTCGGGGTGGCGCCAGGGCAGGTCACGGGCGTGCCGGTCGAACCAGGCGAGGACCGGCCCGTGCAGCTCGGCCGGGGCGACGGCGGACGGGGCCGCACCGGTGGGGACGGACAGGGAGGCGGGGGCATCGATGGAAGTCATGGCACCCCCGATCCTGGCACGTCCGGGGAGCGATCAGTACGCGCCGTGGCGCGCCCGCGAGCGGCGGTCGGGGCGCGCGGAGGTGTGCGCCGGGGTCGCGGGCCCCCGCCCCGCGCACCACACGACCGCCGCGCTCCGGCTGGACCGGGCCGTCTCCACCAGTGCCGTCATCGGCCGGCGCGCGGCCCGCATGACGAGGAAGGCGACGAGGCCGCCGAGGAGCAGGCCCGCGGTGACGTCGTGCGGGTAGTGGACGCCGACGAAGACGCGGGAGAAGGCCATGAGGATCGCCATGGGCACGGTCAGCCAGACGATCCCGCGCCAGGAGAGGGCGAGCGCGACGGCGGCGGCGCCGGCGATGGCGGAGTGGTTGCTGGGGAAGGACCAGTCGCCGTAGGCGGGGCAGTCGATGAGCGCGGCGGGTGCCCCGGCGACGGCCCGGCACGGCCGCTCCTCGTCGATCAGCGACTTCAGGCCCTCGCTCACCACGTAACCGAAGGCGGTGGCGAGGGGGGCGAGGAGCGCGAGGGTCATCGCCTGGCTCGATCCGGTCCGCGAGCGCCACCACCCGGCCAGGAACAGCGCGCCGAAGAGCAGCAGTCCGAGCTCCGTCCAGACTTCGGCGAGCCACTGGAACCAGTGCGGTGTGGTGTGCGCGAAGTCGAGGATGTCGAGGTAGAGCCGGTCGGAGAGGTCGAGGAGGTTGTCCATGGTGCATGACGCTAACCGGAATCCTGACCGTCGCGCCCCGGGCCAAGGAACGAGACGACCCCTGACGAAAGTGGGGGATGGGCGGCGGCAGGGTCGATTTCCGGCCGCGCTGGGGAGAGTTCCCGTCTCCGGAGGATGTGATCATCGGCAAAACTTGGGCTCTCGGGCGGCGGGTGGGGCGGGAGTTGGGCCGGATCTCTCGTAAGGTTCGGGGCGTGGGATCTTTGCGCAATCCGGTCGGGCCGCTTCCCTCCACCATCTACTGGCGACGGAGGGCGGTCGCGCTGTGCCTGATCGCGCTGCTCGCCCTGCTCACCCTGTGGGCCGTCACCTCCGGTGACGGGGGCGGGAAGAAGCCGAACGACGCCGCCAACGGCTCGGCCCCCGCGCCTTCCATCACCCCCGGCCCCGCCGGGACCGGACCGGCCATCAGCCAACAGCCGGGCGGCCGCGACGAGTCGGGCGACTCCGGCGACGCGGGCGACTCCGGTACGGCCGACGGCGGCGGCGACGGCGCGGGTTCCGGCTCCGACGCCGGTTCCGGTACGGACGCGGGCGCGGGCACGGGCTCCGGTGAGGGCGACGGCTCCGGTTCGGCCGGTTCCGGTACGCCGGGCAAGAACGGCGACACCGACGGCGCGGGCGGCGACGGCGGCGCGGGAGTCGGCGCGGGACAGCGCGTCCCGGCCGGTTCGCCGCTCCCGAACTGCCCCGTCGGCTCCCTGGAGTTGACGCTGCGCAGCGCCAAGCTCACGTACGAGCCCGGCGAGCGGCCCCGCTTCCACCTCGTCGTCAAGAACACCTCGGACGCCGACTGCAAGGCCGATCTCGGCCCCCGCGCGGCGGTGCTGAAGATCAGCGACCCGAAGAACGACCGGCTGTGGGCCTCCGACGACTGCCCGCGCCCCGGCGACCCGGTGCTGCTGAAGCTCCCCGCGGGCGCCACGATCACCCACACCGTGGAGTGGGACCTGCGCCGCAGCGCCCCGCAGTGCGCCACCGCCCCCGCGGGCGAGGCCGGTCCGGGCAACTACCTGGTCGAGGCGACCGTGTCCGGCGGGAAGACCGTCGCGGCGCCGTTCGCCCTCGCCAAGGACTGACGCCGGGGCGCACCGCCTTCGCGGGCGTCACCCGCGAAGGCGGTGCGCCCGTGATGGCGCCGCCCGCGAAGGCGCCGCCCACGACGGCAGCGCCCGCGAAGGCACCGCCCGTCAGACGTACCGCTCCAGGATCGACGACTCCGCCAGCCGCGACAGGCCCTCGCGGACGCTGCGCGCCCGGGCCTCGCCGACGCCGTCCACGGTCTGGAGGTCGTCGACGCTCGCCGCGAGCAGCTTCTGCAGCCCGCCGAAGTGCTCCACCAGGCGCTCGATGATCGCGCCGGGCAGCCGCGGCACCTTGGCGAGCAGCCGGTAGCCGCGCGGCGAGACCGCCGAGTCGAGCGTCTCGGGGGAGCCGCTGTAGCCGAGGGCCCGCGCGACGACGGGCAGTTCGAGGAGCTCGGTGTGGGAGAGCGCGTCCAGCTCGGTCAGCGCCTCCGCGACCGTGCGGGAACGCTTCGCCGTCGGCTCCGGCACGTAGTCCCGGATCACCAGCTCGCGCTCCGGCTCCACGCCCGCGATCAGCTCGTCGAGCTGGAGCGAGAGCAGCCGGCCGTCGGTGCCGAGCTCGACCACGTACTCCGCGATCTCGGTGGCGATCCGGCGGACCATCTCCAGGCGCTGGGCGACGGCGGTGACGTCCCGGACGGTCACCAGGTCCTCGATCTCCAGCGCGGAGAGCGTGCCGGCCACCTCGTCGAGGCGGAGCTTGTACCGCTCCAGCGTCGCGAGCGCCTGGTTGGCCCGGGACAGGATCGCGGCCGACTCCTCCAGGACCCGCCGCTCGCCGTTCACGTACAGCGCGATCAGCCGCATCGACTGGGAGACGGAGACGACGGGGAAGTTGCACTGCTTGGAGACCCGGTCCGCGGTGCGGTGGCGGGTGCCGGTCTCCTCGGTGGGGATGGAGGCGTCCGGGACCAGCTGCACACCGGCCCGGTGGATCTTGGTGATGTCCTTGTCGAGGACGAGCGCCCCGTCGAGTTTGCACAGCTCGCGCAGGCGCGTCGCGGCGAACTCGACGTCGATGACGAAGCCGCCGGTGCACATCGAGTCGACCGTCTTGTCCATGCCGAGGACGATCAGACCACCGGTGTTGCCGCGGAGGATCCGCTCCAGGCCGTCGCGCAGGGCGGTGCCCGGCGCGACCGCGCTCAGCGCCGCGCGCATCAGTGCTTCGTTGCCGGAGCCCGCGCCGGACTTTCCAGGAGCTGCTGCCCCGTCCTTGGCTGCCACTGCACTCCTCCGGCTCGTACGGATGGGCGAGACCAGGGCAAAGTCTAGCGACACCACCCCGCCGCCCTGGGCCGCACGCCGGTCCGGGGTGCTCCGGACGGGCACCCGCCGGGGCGGCCCGGTCGCGATCCGCCCTACCCGCCCGGCCGCGCGCCTACCCCTCCGCGACCCCACCGGAGTGACCGGACACCGACCCGGAAGCCCCTGCCGGCGCCCGCCGGGAGCGCCGCCGGGGCACGTCGGGAGCGCCGCCGGGGCGCTGATGGGGCCACCCGCCCCAGGCACCGCTCGGGCGCTCTGGGGCTCCGCCGGGGCCCTCCGTCAGCCCCCGGACTCCTCCGTCCGTCGGGCCGCGCGGCGGCCGGACGGCAGGACCCGCAGGGCGTCCCCCATGTCCGCGACCTCCGTCACCTTCATGCCCGGCGGGACCTTCCCCGGGTCGCCGGGGACCAGCGCGTGGGTGAAGCCGAGCCGGTGCGCCTCCGCGAGGCGGCGCTGTACGCCGGTGACCCGCCGCACCTCGCCCGCGAGGCCGACCTCGCCGATCGCGACCAGGTTCTTCGGCAGCGGGGTGTCGCTGGCGGCGGAGGCCAGCGCCAGGGCGATCGCCAGGTCGGCGGCCGGCTCGGAGAGCTTCACCCCGCCCACGGTGGCGCTGTAGATGTCCCGCTTGCCCAGCGCGCTGATCCGGCCGCGCTGCTCCAGGACCGCCAGCATCATCGAGACCCGGGAGGTCTCCAGACCGGAGGTGGTCCGGCGCGGGGACGGGATCTGGGAGTCCACGGTGAGCGCCTGCACCTCGGCGACCAGCGGCCGGCGGCCCTCCAGGGTGACCGTGAGGCAGGTGCCCGGCACGGCGACGTCACGGCGGGTCAGGAAGAGCCCGGACGGGTCGGCGAGGCCGGTGATCCCCTCGTCGTGGAGCTCGAAGCAGCCCACCTCGTCCGTCGCCCCGTACCGGTTCTTCACGCCCCGGACCAGGCGCAGGCGCGCGTGCCGGTCGCCCTCGAAGTGCAGGACGACGTCGACCAGGTGCTCCAGGAGCCGGGGACCGGCGATCGCCCCGTCCTTCGTCACGTGGCCGACGAGGAGCGTGGACATCCCGCGCTCCTTGGAGGCCCGGATCAGCGCGCCCGCGACCTCGCGGACCTGCGCCATGCCGCCGGGGGCGCCGTCGATCTCCGGCGAGGCCACCGTCTGCACCGAGTCCAGGATGAGCAGCGAGGGCTTCACCTCGTCCAGATGGCCGAGGACCGCGGACAGGTCGGTCTCGGCCGCCAGGTACAGATGGTCGCTGAGCGCGTTGATCCGGTCCGCGCGGAGCCGGACCTGGCTCGCGGACTCCTCGCCCGTCACGTACAGCGTGCGGTGCGCGTCGCTCGCCGCCTTGGCCGCCACGTCCAGCAGCAGCGTGGACTTGCCGACGCCCGGCTCGCCGGCGAGCAGCACGACGGCGCCGGGCACCAGACCGCCGCCGAGGACCCGGTCCAGCTCGTCGACACCGGTCGTGCGGGCGGTCGCCTGCCGGCCGTCGACCTGGGCGATGGGGAGCGCGGCGGTGGAGACCCGGCCGGCGGCGGTGGTCCGGACGGCGGGCGCGCCGTACTCCTCGACCGTGCCCCACGCCTGGCATTCGGGGCAGCGGCCGAGCCATTTGGCCGTCTGCCAGCCGCATTCGGTGCAGCGGTAGGACGGACGGTCCTTGGCGGATTTCGTACGGGCAGCCATGCCCCACACCGTAGCCGCCGCCACCGACAGCGGACCGCCGCCCGCTCCCGGCCTGTGGACGGACGGGTGCGGCCTGTGGACAGTCCGCCCCCGATCGCCCTCAGCCCGCCGCGACGGCAGCGGAACGCCTCGCTCCTGTCCCCTTTCGAGTGATGGCTTCACCCGTAAGGCTGAGAACGGCGGATCCGGTATGAAGAGTGCCCCCCTACGCGCCTACGGTCGCCCAGTGACGAGCAGCAGGCTGGACTCCTCCCGCACCCCGGGCGCCCACCGGGCGCGGCGCGGCCCGCAGCAGGGACCGCGCACGCTCGGCCAGCGACCCCCCGCCCGCTACGAGGCCGCCCTCGACGGGCTCTTCACGTACTGCCTCTCGGTCCTCTGCGACCACGACACGGCCACCGCCGTCCTGGGCGACGTCCTCGCCGCCGCCGAGCGGCACCACGGCCGCTGTCCCTCCGACGGGGAGGGCCGCACCGCCTGGCTGTACGCGCTGGCCCGCTGGGCCTGCCTGCGCAGCCTCGGCGAGCAGCGCCGTCGGCGCCAGGGCGCCCACACCGGCCGCCCCGCCGTCACCCCGCCCGCCCCGCCGCCGGTCTCCGCCGAGACCGCCGAGCGGCGCCGCGCGGAGCTGGCCACCCTCGCCTGGCCCGAGGCCGCCGGCACCACCCCGGAGCAGCGCGAGGCGCTCGAACTGGCCGTCCGGCACGGGCTGAGCCCCCGCCAGGTCGCCGCCGTCCTCGCCCTCGACCCGTCGGCCGCCCGCGAACTGCTCGCCACCGCCGCGTGCGAGGTCGAGCGCACCCGGGCCGCGCTCGCCGTGGTCTCCACCGGCAGCTGCCCCACCGTCGCCCGGCTCCTCACCGGCGACCGGCAGCTGATCCTCTCGGCGGCGCTGCGCGCCGAACTCGTCCGGCACGTGGACGACTGCCCGGTCTGCCGCCGCACCGCCGAGCGGGTCGGCGCCACCGCCCCCTGGCCGGGCGGCGGGGCGCGCGCCGTCCAGGACCGCCTGCCACTCGTCGAGGCGCCCCGGGCCGCCGCCTACATGGCGATGCTGCACGTCCCCCGCGCGCGTGCCGGTGCCCCCCGGTTCGCCCCGACCGGCTTCCCGATCGACCCGAAGGACCTCGTCGCCCGCCGGGACCGGATGCGGGCCCGCGCGGTCACCACCACGGTGGTCGCCGCCGTCGTCGCCGCCCCCGTGCTCGCGCTGTGGACCTCGTACCGGGGCGTCCCCGCGGGCGCCGAGGCGGGCCGGGACGGCTCCAGGGTCAGCGCCGACGAGCGCGGGGACGGGACGGAGGAGGGGCGCCCGTACGACCAGTACGAGAACGCCGGCAACGCCCGTGCGACGCCCTACCCCCGCGCCACCCAGGGGAGCCGTTCCCCCGACGTCTCCGTCGAGGTCGTCACCCCGGCCCGGTCCGCCGGCCCGGCCGCCCCCGCGCGGCCCGGGGACCCGGTGCCGGGCTGGATCGGCGTCACCGCGCGCTGCCTCGGCGACGTCACCCTGATCACGCTCACCGGGGAGGGCGGCACCCCGGTCGACTGGTCGCTGTGGACGGACGCGCCCTGGCTGTACGTGAGCCAGGCGTCCGGCACCCTCGCCCCCGGCGGGACCGTCACCGTCGCCGTACGCGTCGACCGGGCCCGTGAACCGCGCGGCCCCTGGAGCGCCCGGATCGGCGTCGATCCCACCGGCGCGGTGCTGCGGATCAGCGGCCGGGGGCCCGTCGTCCCGATCGACGACCGGGTGATCCCGCTCCCGCCGGTCACCACGACCGAGCCCACCACCCCGCCGACCGCGCCGCCGCCCACCGGCGGGCCGGTCGACCCGGGTCCGACCGTCCCGACCGAGCCCACGGAGCCGACGACCGAGCCGCCGACGACGGAGCCGCCCACCACCCCGCCGCCGACCACGGAACCCACCACCCCGCCGCCCACGACCGAGCCGCCGACGACGGAGCCGCCCACCACCCCGCCGCCCACGACGGAGCCGACGACCCCGCCCCCGACGACCGAGCCGACGACGGACGAGCCGCCCCCGCAGCCCTCCTCCTGAAGGCCCGCCGCCCTCCTCCTGGAAGGAGGAGGCAGGGGCGGGCTACCGCTTCGGGTCGGCCGGGTGCGGTGCCACCATCGGCAGCGCCGAGGCGAGCCGCGCCTCGCAGAGCCCGACCAGCACCTCGTACGCGTCCTTGCCCATCATCTCGATCAGCTCCGGCCGGTACGAGACGTAGACCGGCTCCCCGCCGCCGTGCGCGGAGGTCGCCGAGGTGCACCACCAGTGCAGGTCGTGACCGCCCGGGCCCCAGCCCCGCCGGTCGTACTCGCCGATGGAGACCTGGAGCACGCGCGTGTCGTCGGGCCGGTCGATCCAGTCGTACGTCCGGCGCACCGGCAGCTGCCAGCACACGTCCGGCTTCGTCTCCAGCGGCTCCCGGCCCTCCTTCAGGGCCAGGATGTGCAGCGCGCAGCCGGCGCCGCCCGCGAAGCCCGGCCGGTTCTGGAAGATGCAGGAGCCCTTCCAGCGGCGGGTCTGCCGGTCGCCGTCCTCGTCGACCTGCGTCCACCCCGTCTCGCTGCCGACGTCGTGGAACTGCCACAGCTCCGGCGTCAGCTTCGCCACGTGCTCCGCGACCCGCTTCTCGTCGTCCTCGTCGGAGAAGTGGGCGCCCAGCGTGCAGCAGCCGTCCGCCGCCCGGCCCGCCTGGATGCCCTGGCAGCCGCTGCCGAAGACACAGGTCCAGCGCGAGGTCAGCCAGGTCAGGTCGCAGCGGAAGACCTGCTCCTCGTCGCCCGGATCCGCGAACTCGACCCACGCGCGCGGGAAGTCGAGCCCCTGCTCGTCGGGCTCCGCGCCCTTGCGCTGTTTCGTCACGCCCTTGACGGGCGGCTTCGCGCCCTTCACATCGCGCGCGTACTTCACGTCCCGCACGTCGTGCGCGGCCTCGCCGCGCGCGGCACCGTCGCCACCGGAGGCACTGTCTTTGCCCGGCTTCGCCTTTTTCGTCTTTGGCACAACGCCAAGCGTATGCGGGCGGGAGCAGTAGCGTTTCCGCCATGAGACTCGGAGTCCTCGACGTCGGTTCGAACACTGTGCACCTGCTCGTGGTGGACGCCCACCCCGGCGCCCGCCCGCTGCCCGCCCACTCCCACAAGGTGGACCTGCGGCTCGCCGAACTCCTCGACCCGCGCGGGGCCATCGCCCCCGGCGGCGTCGAGCGGCTCATCGCGACCGTCCTGGACGCCCTCCAGGCCGCCGAGGACAAGGGCTGCGAGGAGGTCCTGCCCTTCGCGACCTCCGCCGTCCGCGAGGCCAGCAACGCCGACGAGGTCCTCGCCCGGGTCAAGGACGAGACCGGGGTGGACCTCCAGGTCCTCACCGGCGAGGAGGAGGCCCGGCTGACCTTCCTCGCCGCCCGCCGCTGGTTCGGCTGGTCCGCCGGCAAGCTGCTCCTCCTCGACATCGGCGGCGGCTCCCTGGAGGTCGCCTACGGCATCGACGAGGACCCCGACACCGCCGTCTCCCTGCCGCTCGGCGCGGGCCGCCTCACCGCCGGCTGGCTGCCCGGCGACCCGCCCGACACGGAGGACGTCAAGGCGCTGCGCCGGCACGTCCGCGCCCAGATCGCCCGGACCGTCGGCGAGTTCAGCCGCTTCGGCAAGCCCGACCACGTCGTCGCCACCTCCAAGACCTTCAAGCAGCTCGCCCGAATCGCCGGCGCGCCCGGCTCCAGCGAGGGCCTGTACGTGGAGCGGCTGCTGACCCGCGCCTCCCTGGAGGAGTGGGTGCCGCGGCTCGCCGCCATGACCGGCGGCGAGCGCGCCGCCCTGCCCGGCGTCTCCGAGGGCCGCGCCGCCCAGCTGCTCGCCGGCGCCCTGGTCGCCGAGGGCGCCATGGACCTGCTCGGCGTGGAGCAGCTGGAGATCTGCCCCTGGGCCCTGCGCGAGGGCGTCATCCTGCGCCGCCTCGACCACCTCCCCGAGGTCCTGTCCGGCGCCTGACCGGTCCCCGGCCGCCGCACGCGCGCGCGCGCGCGCCGCCCGCGCCCCCCCGCCCGTCTCGGGGGGGGGGGGGGATCTGGCACACCGCGGTGGGTGTGGGAT
>NZ_JBHYKM010000162.1:0-13479 GCF_042741435.1 Streptomyces sp. NPDC058955
CCACCGAGACGTCGACCTTGGCCGAGCCGTTGGACAGTCCCTCCAGGATGTCCACGGCCAGGGGCATCGGCGGCAGCTCGCCGAAGGGGGTGTCATGGGCGCTGAACATCGCCTGGACCAGCGGGCGCGCGCCGTCGCCATGGGCCGCCGGGGACTGCTCGAAGATCTCGTCGTAGGGCAGGTCCTGGTGGTCGTGTACGCGCAGCACCTGCTCGTGGATGCGGCGCAGGAAGTCCCGGAAGGCGGGATCGGCGTCGAACCTCCCGCGGAGGACGACCGTGTTGACGAACATGCCGACGACGTCCTCGGTCTGCCGCCAGCGCCGGTTCGCCACGGCGGAACCGAGCAGGACGTCCGAGGAACCGCTGTAGCGGTGCAGGAGCACCAGGAAGGCGGCCGACAGGACCGTGAACAGCGACACGCCCTCACGATGGGCGAGCCTCGCCAGCTCCCGCGCCAACTCCCCGTCGATCTCGTACCGGAGTGACCGACCCCGGAACCGGCCCGCCGGGGCGTCCGTACGGCGCGGCAGCCGCAGGACCGTCTCGGCACCCGCCAGATGGTCCCGCCAGAACTGCCGCTGGACGTCCGCCTCCGGCGACCTCAGCCAGTCACGCTGCCAGCGTGCGTAGTCGCCGTAGGTCACTTCGGGCATGGGCAGCCCGATGGCTCCCTCGGTCACGAAAGCGGCGTATCCGTGCAGCAGTTCACGAGCGAGGATGCGGAACGACCAGCCGTCGTGGGCGAGATGATGCTCCACATGCACCAGCAGGTGCTCCTCCGGAGCCACCTTGAGCAGCGTCCAGTGGACGGGCGGTTCCTTCTCCAGGTCGAACGCGGCGTGCACCAGCGCGTGGACCTCCGCGCCGACGGCGGCGGCCGGATCGGCGCGGCCGCTCAGGTCGCGTACCTCCAGGTCGACCTGCCACGGCGGGTCGACCGCACAGGACACCTCGCCCGCCTCCTCCGGGAAGCGGGTGCGGAGCACCTCGTGCCGGCGAACGAGATCACTGAGGCTCGCTTCGAGCGCCGGCACGGACAAGGCCCCGGTCAGCCGCAGCACGGCCTGCGCGTGGTAGGCACGGGCGTCAGGCCGCATGCGGTGCATGAGCCATACGCGCCGCTGGCCGGCGGACGGCACGGGCGCCGCTCCTTCCGCGCCGGGCCCGGAGTCCAGCGGCGAGGCCGCGCGGGCCGCCCGGGCGATCGCCGCCGGGGTGCGCCCGGCGCGCACGGCCCCGACAGACACGTCCAGGCCGTGCGCCTGCCGGAGCCTGGCGGCGACCTGAGCGGCGAACAGCGAGGAACCGCCGAGGAGGAAGAGGTCGTCGTGGACTCCGACCCCGTCGAGACCGAGGAGTTCGGCGGCCACCCGCGCAACGGCGCTCTCCCGTTGTTCGCGCGACAAGTCGGTGGATCCGCGGGTTACGGACTCGTTCACGGATTCGGCTCCGGACTCAGGACCGCCGAAGCTGCTCCCGGGGCGCGGCAGGGCCGCCCGGTCAACCTTCCCGGCGACCGTCAGAGGCCAGCGGTCCACCACCACCAGTCGGTCGGGCACGAGGTACGAGGGCACGGTGCCCAGCAGATCGGCCCGGCGGGGCACCGGACCGTCCGCGTCCGCGCGTAGGTAGCCGACGAGCAGGGGTTCCTCCCCCCGGCGGTCGATCACCGCGACCGCGTCCCGCACGCCCGGAAGGGTGGTGAGGACGCTTTCGACCTGCCCCAGTTCGACGCGGACGCCCCGTATCTTCACCTGGTCGTCCGTCCGGCCCAGGAACTCGGCCGTCCCGTCCGGGAGTCGCCGTCCGAGGTCGCCGGTGCGGTAGAGCCGCCCGCCGTCCGGGTGGCGGAGGAAGCGCTCGGCGGTCAGGTCCGGCCGGCCCGTGTAACCCCGGCCCACTCCCGGTCCTGTGACGCACAGTTCCCCGACGGCGCCGGCGGGGGCGGGGAGTCCGTCACGGTCGAGGACCAGGATCTCCGTCCCGGTCAGCGGCCGTCCGATCGGGACCCGCTCTTGTTCCTCGCCCGTGCAGACGTGGTAGCCGCTCCAGACCGATGCCTCGCTCGGTCCGTAGCCGTTGACGAACCGCAGGTGCCCGGCCCAGAGGCGGGCGGTCTCCGGCAGGCACACGTCACCGACGCTGACGAGGACGCCGAGGTCGGTCAGGCCCTCCGGGCGCAGGGTCCGCACGACCGCCGCCGGGAGCACGGCATGGGTGATACGGCGCCGGGCCAGGGTCGTGCCGAGGTCCTCGTGGTCCGTGTCCGTCGCCTCCAGTGACTCCAGGCGGGCGCCGTTGGTCAGGGCTGTGAGCAGGTCGAGCACCGAGGCGTCGAAGGCCGGCTGCGAGAACTGGATCACGCGGGAGCCGACCGGTACACCGCCGAGTGGCTCGCGCGAGGCCGTCATCAGGTGGGCGAGGCCCCGGTGTTCGTTCATGACGAGCTTGGGGGCGCCGGTGGAGCCGGAGGTGGCGATGACGTAGGCGAGGTCGTCGGGCCCGTTGCGGTCCTCGACGGGCTCCACCGGGCCGGTGACTCCGGCGTTCACGACCGCGGTGAGGCCCGTGACCGGATGACCGAGCGCCAGCCGCGCCCCCGCCTGCCGCGCGACCCGGGCCCGCCAGTCCTCGGGCTGCCCGGGGGAGAGGGGCAGGAAGGCCGCTCCCGTCCGCCAGACGGCGAGCGCCGCTACGGCGTACTCCATGCCCCGGTCCATGACGAGGGCGATGACGTCTCCCGGACCGGCGCCGTGGCCGAGGAGGACGTGGGCAAGCGCGTTCACGCGCTCGTCCAGCTCGGCGTAGGTGACGTCGACGTACCCGTCGGACAGGGCGGTTTCGTCGGGGAAGGCCGAACAGCACGCGGCGACGGCGGCGCCGGCCGAGCTCCAGGACGAGGGCCCCGGCGCCGTCGACGCACACGCTCGGGAAGCGTGGGCGCGCGGAGGCCGTGCGCGGAGGCGGCCGAGCAGCTCGGCGTACTCGGTTCCCGGGGAGAAGCGCTCATTCTTTCGAAAGGCAGTCACGCGGGCTGATCCTAATGAATTTTCGGCCATGCGAGCGAGAGCGTATGGCTGAGAAATGACTGCTGCGCGAGAGGCTGAAAGGCTGGAACCGCCGGGCTGGGAGCGGAGGGGCGAGGGAGGGCGACTTGCGACGCATCGTGACATGATCACGTCCGGACGGTACTGTCGGGCGGCGGGAGAACCGTCGCCGGACCACCGGGGGGCGTCGTGCTGTTGCTGGACCTCGCGTCCGTCGAACCACGCGAGCGCGTCGAGGCGTTCCGCTTCGCCATGACAGACCAGAGCGTGCCCAACGTGATCACCCACGAGGAACCCGACCGCGGTGTCCACGCCACCTTCGAGACCTGGAGGATCGGCCCCCTGGGCCTCTTCTCCGCGCACAGCTCCGGCGTCACCCTCACCCGCACCGAACGGCATGTGCGCCACCACCGGGAGCGCCCGGTCGTCTCCGTCTCCCTCCAGACCCACGGCGTGCACCGGGCGCAGGTGGGCGACGAGCGAAGGCTCCTGGGGCCCGACGACATCTGTGTCTTTCACGAGCTGACCCCGCGGATGTATGGCTGGTCCGGCGACGGGGCGTCCCAGGCGATCGTCATCGACGCGGAGGAGCTCGGTGTCCCCGAACCCGTCGTGCGGGCCGCCTCCGCACGCCTGACGGGAAGTCCTCTGCACGGTCTGGTCCTCAGCCATCTGCGCGCCCTCTGGCGCGACCCCGCCGTGCTGGAGTCCGACCCCGGCGCCCCCGCCCTGGCCGCGGCCACCACCGCACTGACCAGGGCCCTGCTGCTCTCCGCCGCCCACGACGCCGGAGCGGCGCCCGTACGGGACGCCATGGCCGACACCCTGGTGACCCGCGTCGACGCGTACGTACGAAGGAACTACGCGGACCGCGAGCTGACCGCACAGCGGGTGGCGCTCGTCCACGCCGTCTCCGTGAGAAGCCTCTACGCCGCCCTCCAGAAGGAGGGGCTCAGCCTGGAACAGATGATCATCACGCGGCGACTCGAAGCCGCCCGCGTCATGCTGGCGGACCCCTGCCAGCGCCTCCTCGGCGTCGCGGCGGTCGCGGCGCGATGCGGCTTCGCCAGCCCCAGCCACTTCACCCGGCGCTTCACGTCCGCCTACGGCATGTCCCCCAGCGAATGGCGTCGGACGGCACACGACTGACCGCCTCCCCCGGGAGACGCGCGCACACCTGCCCCAAAGTGCGGCCCTGGCGAAAGAAGGGCAACGGCTCGCTCACACTCTCCGGATGTGCGCCGACCGCCGGTAGGAATCGGGGTGGACGCCACAGACGACGGCGGCCCGCGGCCGGCTCGTCCCGGCGTGGGTCCGCGCCTTCGGGAGGGAATCGTGCTGGATACGCGGGAAGTCGAACGGGCACTGCTGTCATGGGCGCGGGCCTACGGCTTTGTGCACACGCCCGACGAGGAGCGCCGCTTCGGAGAAGCCCGCTACGCGGATCTGGCCGCGCTGGTGTACCCCGGGGTCCCCGACCCCCTGGTCTACGCGAAGTGGACGACGTGGCTCTTCATCGTCGACGACCACTTCGACGAGCAGGGCGGCGCCTGGGACGGACGGGGCGCGACGGAGGGGGTGAAGCGCTGCCTTCCCTTCGGAGAGGAGGACCACGAACCCCTCCCGAGCACGCCGTTCGCGGCGGCGCTGACCGACCTGTGGCGGGAACTTCGGAAGGGCATGGGGCCCGAACTGCGCGCCCGCTTCCGCGACCACGTCGAGGAGTACGTCCTCGCCCACCAGCCCTCGCCGCCCGTCCCCCCGGCGCGGGAAGTCGGAGAGCGGGGGACCGGGGAGCCGCTGCCCCTCCACCCCCTTGAGGCGTACATCCGCAACCGTCGGGACAGGGGGGCCGTGGAGGCGTGCCTGGACCTGCTCGAACGCTCCGAGGGAGTGCCGCTGCCCGCCGCCGCGGTGGTCTCGCCGGACCTCGTCGAACTGCGCAGGGCCGCGAACGACGTCATCTGCTGGCGCAACGACGTGCTGTCCGTGGAGAAGGAGGTCCGTCACGGAGAACGCAACAATCTGGTGCTCGTCCTGGAGGACGTGGAAGGGCTGGACCGGGAGCACGCCCGGCTCACCGCCGAGCGGATGCTCGTCGACCGTACGGCGGAGTTTGAGAAGCTCCTCGCCGGCATTGAGGTCACCGGTTCCGACACCCCGGCCGCGGTGTTCGCACGTGGCGCTTCCCGTTGGATCGCCGGCAGCGAGCAGTGGCACCTGCTGTCTCCCCGCTACCGCACGGACCGGCCGTGACCGTCGTACGGGCCCCACGCGGCCTGCCCCTCGTCGGCAACGCGCTCTCCCTCGCCCGCCACCGCCTCGCCTACCTCCAGTCCCTCCGGACCCGCGGGCCTGTCGTCGAGGTGGCGCTCGGCCCCCGGCGGCTGTACGTCCTCAATTCGCCGGAGGCCATCCGCGACGTCCTCGCGGGCGGCGAGGAGTACGACAAGGGGCCGATGTTCGAGAACCTGGCACCGTTCCTCGGCAACGGGGTTCTCACCTGCCCGAACTCCGAACACCGCGCCCAACGCCGGGCGTTGCAGCCGGCTTTCCGGCGTGAGGCCGTCAGTCGTTACGCCGCTGTCGTCGCCGGAGGCGCGGCCGAGGCGACCGCGGGCTTCGAGGACGGACAGGTGATCGACGTGAACCGGGAGCTGCGCCGCGTCACCGTGCACGTGATGTGCCGCATCCTCTTTGCGTCGGACGACACCGCTGTACGGGAGGAGGTGCACCGCGCTCTTCCGCTGCTGATCCGAGGCGTGATGCGCCGCACCCTGATGCCGTGGGACCGCCTGAACCGGATTCCCACCCCCGCCGCCAGGCGCTACGACCGGGCGGCGGCAGAACTCCGGGCAGCCGTCCGCCGGGCCATCGCCCGGCACCGTGCCGCCGAGGACGGAACAGCGGATGGCATCCTGGCCATGCTGCTCGCCCTCCGGGACGACGACGGCCGGCCACTGGACGAGGCGCTGGTCGTCGATCAGGTCGTGACCCTCCTCATGGCGGGCAGCGACAGCACCGCGGCCACCATGAGCTGGTTCTTCCACGCCCTCGCCGGCGCGCCCGGTGTGGAGAAGGAGATCCGGGAGGAGCTTGACGAAGTCCTGGGAGGACGGCTTCCCGGCGAGGCAGACATTCCACGCATGCGCCGGCTCACCCAAGCGCTCCACGAGACGCTCCGGCTCTACCACCCGGTCTGGTTCCTGACGCGGCGCAGTGTCACTCCCGTCGAGGTGGCGGGCTCCCGCTTCCCGGCCGGAACCGACTTCGTCTACAGCATCGCCTCCCTCCACCGCGACCCCCACCTCTTCCCCGATCCCCTCGCCTTCAGACCGGAGCGCTGGGAAGGGCGAGCCCCCGTGCGCGGCGCCTGGATCCCCTTCGGCGCGGGAGCCCGCAAGTGCGTCGGGGACCAGCTGGCCATGACCGAGATGACTCTCATCCTGGCCACGATCTTGTCGCGATGGTCTTTGTACCCCGTCGACGGCCGGCCCGTGTCCCAGGTAGCCATGGCTGTCGTCCACCCGGACCGGTTGGTGATGCGGCTCAGCCGGGCTGACCACCCCTCGCTTCGTACGTCCACTCCACTGGCTCCGGAGGTCGCGCCCAACCCGCGCCGATGGCTCGCTCAGAACCGCCGGTCGTCGGACCGGTGAGGACTCATTGGAGGTACGGTTGGTGGAATTCCTACTCCATGCGTAGTGGATGACATGCCGCCACGCATCGGCCCGGCAAACGTACAGTGCAGGAGGGGGCGACCCTCTGAAGTCGGACCCCTTGGGTTTGCCCGCGCCGGACTGGCTGCCTCCTCGTCACCTGTCATCACCCCTGCCCCATCCTTGCAGTGCTGGGAGGAGCGATCCGCAGCCAGCGCGACACCTCCGTGACCGAATGCTCTTCGGCGCGCTCCAAGCACGATCCGCGACCGCTGAGCCAAAGCCTGAGCCGTCGTCCGGGGACGTAACCATCCCTCCTGCACCGCCCGTTGGGCATCAGTGACCGGCAACGGCGGAATCCTCGGATCCGGACGACTCATGCGCAACGAAGTTCCGACTCAGGTCACTGGTTCGTCCTGTTCGGTTCGGCCGACGAGATCGCGGGGATGAAGGCGAGCCAGCGCTCGGACACGGTCAGCGCGTGGTGCGAGGCCGGGAGCGCGTGTGGCAGGTTGTTCCCGAGCACCAGCGGGGAATCGTTCCAGGGGTCGATTCCGCCGGCGATGGCGCTTCCCACCGACCCCGTCGCGATCTTGTTCGCGACAGTCGGGGACGGCCTGCATCCCGGTGGCGCATGCTTGCTGCCCATCGTGAGCAGGGGTGCGGGGGCCGAAGACAGAGTCGAGGACACTCTCGCGGGTCGCGGGTCGCGGGTCGTGGGGGAAGCGTAGGTTCTATGGGAGCGCGTGAACGCGGTGCGTGTTCCGCCCAGGACGGCGACGCGCCGAATTCGGTCGCAGAACACGGAGGGAGCGTTGCGGCGCTGGGCCGGACGGAGCCCGGACATTCAGTCAGGCTTGCCCCTCGGGGCGGCAGGCCCCACGGGTAGCCGCACTCAGCGGAAGGCAGGCAGACGGTCCACCACGGACTCGACCACTTCGGTCGCGTAGTCCGTCAGCGGAGCCTCCTTCAGTAGGACTCGAAGGCTGTCGTTCAACTCGTCGGAGAGGAGTCGTCCCCTCGGTCCGGGCCTGTACGTGTCAAGCCGTGGAACATCCGTGAGCCCGGCTTCTTCCGCGCGCAGGAGGTATTCCGCCAGCCTGGCGAGTACCACCACCTGGTGGAAGACGCTCGACAGGGGCCTGGGATCGGATCTGAAGGTGGTGACGTGGAGGGAGGTCGTCCTTCGGGTGAAGAACTGCTCCCCACACAGGAGAACAGCGTTGAGGTGTGTGTGCGTGGCCTCGTGCAGGAGGTCTCCAGCCGTCTCGTGCAGGGCTCCGCGCTCCAGGGCGAAACGCCGCGTCTGAAGGATCGCGCCGTGATAAGACGAGTCCGTGAAAATGGTGACCCGGCCCGCGGTGACGGATTCGTCGAAGAAGACCAGGACGCGAATGAGGCTTCGCATCTCCGCGTAGAGCTCCGGCCAGACCGCTCGGATCGTGGCCAGCGCCTGCCGGGTGGCGTCCAGCGATGCGGCGTCCGCTGTCTCCACCGATACGTCGTTCCGCGCAGGGCCCCTTGTGTGGACGCCTCGGTCGCCGGCGTTCGCGGTGGCACGAGCCACCACCTGGCGCAGGACGCTGTGCACACTGGGGGAATTCGATGCGATGTCGAAGGGAATCCCGTCCACCGCGGTTCGTGCCGCCCGCTCGTCGCTGTGTCGCACCTCCGCTAGGACGTGCGGAAGCCCCTCCAGCGCGTTCAGGAGCACTGATCGCGTCGCTCCTCGTCGTAGGGCACGGTTCAGCCGCGTGTGCCAGCGCATGGTTTCGGGGTGCAGCAGCGATCCCTCGTCAGGTGACGAGGCGAGGACAACGAGAGCCTCGGCGAGCGGTGCCACCGTTGGCTCGACCGTGCGGGCACAGGCGTGGAGGGAACGGCGGACCCGATCGGCGAGGCGTAGACGAATCCGCTCGGTTGCATCGTCGGTGGGGGCGAAGTTCACGGGGCCCCCTGCCGCGCGGTCCGCGGTGCGACGGATCGGGTGGGGCCAGGCCGTGCCACCCGCTCCGCGACCGAGTCGAGCAACATCACACCGAATTCCGTCAAGGGTGCCTCGTCGCGCAGAAGGCGAAGGTATGAGGCGATGACGTCGTCGACCGAAAGGTCGGTGCCGCCGGGGCTGAACGGGCCGGGGCGAGACGCGGCGGCGAACTCGGGCCGGTTCGTACGAGCCGAGAACTCGACGGCGCGTGCCAGCACCAGAAGCTGGTGGAAGACGCCTGAGAGGGGACGCGGGTCGGGGCGCAAGGCCGTGGCGTAGAGACGTCCCGTGGAGTGTCGGAACAACTTGACTCCCGACAGGAGTAACGCATTGAGGTAGGTGTGCGTCGCCTCATGGATGAGGTCGTACGCCAGGAGGCCGGCCTCGGCACGGCGCTTCAGGTAGCTGGTCGAGAGGAAGAAGGCCCCGTGGTAGTGAGAGTCGGTGAGCATGGTCACCCGGCCGGCAGGCGCCGAACCCTCGTCGAAGAGGACGACTGCCCGGACGAGGGTGGAGAGCTCATCGTGCATGTCTGGCCATGTCTGGGCGATCTGAGCCAGCGCTTCGTTCAAGAGGCGACGAGTCTCGGAGTCGGGCCTGACCGGCGCGGCGTCGACCTGCCCGAAAGCGGGCGCCGCGCCAGTGTGCCGAAACAGGATGCGCCGCACGGCCTGGGCGAGCAGATGCCGTGCGGCCGGAGAGTCGAGCTGGGTGTCGATCCTGTTGGTGCGCCGCACACTCTGCTTGGCGATGTGGAGGGCCGCGTCGAGTGAGACCGCAGCGGTCTCCAGTTGCCCCGGAGGGAAGCCTTCGCGCAGCACCTGGTTGAAACGCGTCTGCCAGTGGATGAGTTCGGGATGGGTGAGCACAGCGGCCTCGCACTCGTGCGACATGTCGTCCAAGGCGGCAGCGAGCGTGGGAAGCCGGGATGCGATGAGTCGTTGCCCGACGTTCAGTGAGCGCAGGACACGATCGGTCAGTCGGCGCTCGAGTGCTCTGGTTCCGGTGGGCGACGGCAGGAAGGTCGTACTCTGACCGGAGACGTCCATCTAGAAGAAGCGGTCCTGGACGGGCAGTTCCAGTTCCGGTAGGAGCTCGTCCAGATCCTCAGGCCGGACGGTCACCTGCCCAACCGTGGCGGTGGCCTCAGGGGCCGCCCGTTCCAGGGGCTCAGGGGCGTCGGCACTCTCGACCGTCATGGTGGGCTTCCGATCCGTGTGGTGGTGGCACCCCCCCTTGGGCTGGATGCGAACGACACGGTAGAGACGCCGTGCGGACGGCGTCAATGAATCCACGACGAGAACCATCCCGAATGCACTGACGCCGACCACGATCGCCCATGAGGGCGAACTTGGAGGATTCCTAATGGAGTTGTCAAGCCGCGAGCGTGACGGGCGGTATGGGTTCGTAGCGCCGTCCGTCACGCAGGAGGGCCCACAAGACGTTGACTCGTCGGCGGGCGAGCGCGAGCACGGCTTGGACGTGTCGTTTGCCTTCGGCGCGCTTGCGATCGCTGAAGCGGCGGGACTCGTCGCAGCAGCGGATGCTGATCAGCGCGGAGGTGTAGAAGACGCGTTGGAGGCGTCGGCTGTAGCGCTTGGGCCGGTGCAGGTTGCCGCTGATCTTGCCCGAGTCACGGGCGGCGGGAGCGACGCCGGCGAATCCGGCGAGCCGGTCGGCGCTGTCGAAGGCGTCCATGTCACCGCCGGTGGCCGCGATGAACTCGGCGCCCAGCAGGTGGCCGATGCCAGGCAGGCTGGTGATCACTTCGGCATGCGGGTGCTGGCGGAACCGGCCCTCGATGAGCTTGTCGGTCTCGGCGATCTTCTCGTTGAGGGCCGCCACCTCCTGGGCGAGTGTGTGCACGACCTGGGCGGTGATCTTCTCGCCTGGAACGGTGGTGTGCTGATGCTCGGCGGCCTGGACGGCTGTGGCGGCGAGCTGGTCGGCGCCGCGGACCTTGCGGTTGCGCAGCCATGTGGCCAGACGCCTGACGCCCGTGCGGCGGATGGCAGCGGGTGTCTGGTAGCCCGTCAGCAGCACCAGGGGGCCGACGTTTCCGAGGTCGAGCTCACGCTCCAGGCCGGGGAAGATCCCGGTCAGGTGGCCGCGCAGCCGGTTGACGGCTCTCGTGCGGTCGTCTGTGAGGTCGCGGCGACGGCTGGTGAGGACCTTCAGATCGGTAACCAGGTCGTCACTGGACCGCAGGGGCATCAGGTCCCGGCGGACGCGGGCCTGGTCGGCGATGACCGCGGCGTCCTTGGCGTCGGTCTTCCCGTCGCCCCTGTAGCCCTCGGAGGCCCGATTGACGGCCCGGCCCGGGATGTAGAGCAGGTTCTGGTCGTGGTTGAGCAGGATCGCGATCGCGAGGCCAGCCCCGCCGTCGGCCAGGTCGATGCCCCAGGCCGTCATCTCACCCAGCTCCAGGACGTCGCCGAGGAGCTTCAGCAGGTCGCTCTCCTCGTTGGCCACCCGGCGGGACAGCAGCCGTCTGCCGGTGTCGTCGATCACCACGCAGTGGTGATGGGTCTTGCCAGCATCGATACCGGCCCAGATCGCTGTCACTCGCTTCTCCGCAGGTCGTGTTCGTACGGGCACCACGGACGACCTCGCTGTCGAGTCCCTACTGAGCGATCAGTGCCGCAATTCCTAATGAGCAGCCGAGTCGTCGTGGGGGCTCGGGCGGCGAATCCTCAGCAGCCACGAACGGCAGAGATCTGAAAGCCACACCCGAACCCCCTGGGTGAGCGAACCCT
Source organism: Streptomyces sp. NPDC058955 (assembly GCF_042741435.1). Classification (NCBI taxonomy): domain Bacteria; kingdom Bacillati; phylum Actinomycetota; class Actinomycetes; order Kitasatosporales; family Streptomycetaceae; genus Streptomyces; species Streptomyces sp. NPDC058955. Next base: position 11,452 of record NZ_JBHYKM010000162.1, read on the forward strand.
ACGAATGGCTCGCTCATCCCGTCCAACAACGTAGGGACATCTGATCTACGTAGTTGATGTCTTGGGATGTTCTTGTGGCCAGAGGCCTCGGCGATCGTTGCCTGGGGCATGAGTGCTCGCCGTGCGTATCGCAGTGACGTCTCCGATGCCCGTTGGGCGCTGATCGAGTCCGTGTTCGTCGCCTGGCGAGCCGCCCCGGTCAGGGTCTGGGACGGCAGCGCGGGTGCATGACCTGAGAGATCGTGAACACGATGTTCTACGTCGACCGCACCGGGATCCCGTGGGAGCACCTGCCGCATGATTTCCCACCGTTCAAGACCGTCTACGACTACTACGCCAAGGCGGAGGCGGAAGGGACCATCTAGCAGGTCCATGGCCTGTCGCGGGACAGGGCCCGCCGGGCGGCTGCCCCCAACCTGGCGCAGACGACACCAGGCCGCGGCTCGCCGCAGCCCCTGCCGGCGGCGGCTCGCCAGCCCCTCAATCGGGTAGTTCACGAAGTCGCACTGGAGTATTACTGAGGATGAACTCGTGGTTTCGTAAGGGCTGCCAGCCCCAGCGTCGGCTCCACGATGCCCTTCTCTTCGCCTCCTACTTGAGGGCGTTCGAGTGCGAGGTGAGCGTGGTGCTGTCTACCAGTGGTGCCAGACTGCTTCGGGGGCGTTGTCGCGCGTGACCGAGTGGTCGTCTCCTGCGACGAAGAACAGGGCCCAGGACACGGCGTGGTCGTCGGCGCGCTGGGCACCGAGTTCGAGCTGGAAGCCGTCGCAGAAGATGTCGGGTCACTGGCCGGTGGTCCGACCCGTGGACGGCTCTTGATCACCGAAGGCGCCGTCGGCACCGGAGCCGGGGCGATCGTGGACTGGCTCCCCGCCCCCGCCCTTGCCCTGGCCGTACTCGCCGCCGGAACCTGTGGCATGGCCGGCGCCGTCGTCCCTGCACCGGCACGACGAAGAACGCAGGTGAGGACAGGCGCGGCTGCAAGTCGTCCGCAGACCAGATGAAGATCAGCAACACGGCCCGCCGGTAGGGTCTCGCGATATGACTGTCGCTCGTTCCATTGCCCTGTTCATCGTCGCCGCCCTCTTCGAGATCGGCGGTGCCTGGCTCGTCTGGCAGGGCATCCGCGAGCACAAGGGCTGGATCTGGATCGGTGCCGGCATCATCGCCCTCGGCCTGTACGGGGTGGTCGCCACGCTCCAGTCCGACGACAACTTCGGCCGCATCCTCGCCGCCTACGGCGGCATCTTCGTCGCCGGATCGATCGCCTGGGGCATGGTCGCCGACGGCTACCGCCCCGACCGCTGGGACGTCATCGGAGCACTCGTCTGCCTCGCGGGCATGGCCGTCATCATGTACGCGCCCCGCAGGCACTGACCTCACACCGCGGGCTCAGCAGCACCAAGTCGCTGCGGCCTCCATTGTGCGACTTCTGAAAGCCGGAACCGCCAGCATGCTCGGGGTTCGTCATTCAGCGTCCCGAGCAGGTCAAGGCGGTCAGGGACGGAGGGCGTAGCAGCGGAGGACATCCAGATCGGCCGTATGGACGCGGGACCATCCGGCCGCGAGCGTCTCGGCTTCCGAGAGCGTGATGCCCGTGTGCTGGAGGCGGTGATCGTGCCGGCGTCGGCCGGAGACCTCGGTCACCGACCCAGAAGGTTCCGCCGGGTGCGAGGAGCCGGCGGACACGATCGAGGAAGGCTGGATTGTCGGCCATCCACCGGTAGACCAGGCGGCAGGTGATGACCGCGTACGCCGGCTCCGGCAGGGCCGTGAGATCGCCGGTGGTGATGTCCAGGCACCGCCACACCGGTCCGCGCCCGGGCCCTGAGCTTCGGGAGGCGGCGAGGGCGATGGCGCTGGGTGAGCAGTCGATGCCCGTGGTGCGGTAGCCGAGGTGATGGAGGTGGCGGGCCAGAGCGCCGTCGCCGCTCCCGACGTCGAGGGCGGCGCGTCCGTGGCCGGGGCCGAGGTGCTCGTCCAGGAGCCGGGTCTCGGCGTCGTCGAGTTGCCGGTATGCGCGGCCCT
>NZ_JBHYKM010000163.1:0-13410 GCF_042741435.1 Streptomyces sp. NPDC058955
GTGCTCGCCTCGGCGAGCACCGCGACCCGGCCCGCGTGCCGCTCGACCATCGACTCGAAGGTCTGCCGCGCGGTCCGCCCGTTGCCGAACGCCGGGCCCTTCGGCAGCTTCTCGAAGTACGTGAGCAGGGCTTCGTCCGCGCCCTCCGCGAGCCGGTACTCGTGCTCGTCCGTCTGCTGCCGGACGATCCGCAGCAGCTCCTCCGGCGTGTAGTCGCCGAAGCTGATGGTCCGTGAGAAGCGGGACGCCACACCGGGGTTGACGGTCAGGAAGCGTTCCATCTCGGCGGTGTAGCCGGCGACGATCACCACCACCGCGTCCCGGTGGTCCTCCATCAGCTTCACCAGCGTGTCGATCGCCTCGCGCCCGAAGTCCCGGCCCGAGTCCTCCGGGGACAGCGCGTACGCCTCGTCCACGAACAGGACGCCGCCGCGCGCCCGGTCGAACGCCTCCTGGGTGCGGATCGCGGTCGAGCCGATGTGCTCGCCGACCAGGTCCACCCGGGAGACCTCCACCAGGTGCCCGCGCTCCAGCACGCCGAGCGAGGCGAGGATCTCGCCGTAGAGCCGGGCGACGGTGGTCTTGCCGGTGCCGGGGTTGCCGGTGAAGACGAGGTGGCGGCGGACCGAGGCGGCCTTCAGGCCGGCCTCCTGCCGCTTTCGGCCGACCTCGATCATGTTGGTCAGCGTCCGCACCTCGTGCTTGACGCTGTCCAGGCCGACCAGCGCGTCCAGCGCGCCGAGCACGTCCTCCGAGGAGCGGGGCGCGGGCACCGCGGCGGGCGCGGGCGCGGGCGCGGGCGTCGCCGGGGCGGTGGCGCGCGCCGTGGGGAAGGCGCCGAGCAGGCCGGGGGAGTGCCGGCCGGCCGTCAGGACCGGGGCGGGGACCACCGGTTCGGGCACCGGCGGGGTGCGGACGGCGCTCTCGTCGCCCGTGCAGTCCTCGACCACGGGCCCGTCCTCGGGGAACTCGTACCCGCCGCGCGCGCACCGCTCGGTCCGGCAGCGGCGCAGCACGGTCCGGCAGCCGTCCATCACGTGGAAGCCGTAGCCGCCGCTGCCGGTGACCCGGCAGCCGTGGAAGGTGCCGCGGCCCTCCGCCGACACGTAGAAACCGGCCTCGGCGGGGGAGGTCACCACACAGCGGTCGACCGTCGGGTCGGCGCCCTTGGTGACGATGACACCGGTCTGCACCGAGTCCACCGTGCAGTTGGCGAGGGTGCCGCCGCTGCCGTGGTCGCGGAACCACGCCCCGGTGGACGCCTCCTTGATCCGGCAGTCGTCGAGCTGGGCGGTGGCGCCGTCGCTCACCGACACGGCGGTGTTCCGCACCTGGGTGAGGTCGCTGTCCACGACGTCCACCCGGGAGCCGCGGTCCAGCACGAACAGCGCGTCCGGCACGTCGTGCACCCGGCACGCGTCCAGGACGGCGCTCGCCCCGTCGCTCACCCACACCGCCGGATAGTCGCCGGTGCTGTCGTGGATCTCGCACTGATGGGCGTCCACGCGCGTGCCGGGGTCCCAGACGGACAGCCCGTTGCGGCCGAACCGGCGGACCGTCGACCGGGTGAGCGTGAGCACCGAACGGGACCGCAGGTCCACCGCGTTCTCCGGCACGTCGTGGATGTCGCAGTCGGAGAGCGTGAGCACGGCGTCGGTGTCCAGGGTGACGCCGTCGGCGGAGGTGCGGTGGACGGAGGAGTCCACCAGGTGCGCGCTGCCCCGGGCCGCGATCTGCAGCCCGGCGCCCTTGATCTCGTACACCTCGCAGCCGACGCCTTCGAGTCCGCTGCCCTCGCCGGTGACCGCGATCCCGGCCCCCGAGGCGTGGTGCACCCGGCAGCGCTCCAGCCGCGGGTGTGCGCCGCCGCGCACCGACACCCCGGCCTGCCCGGCGGAGACGACCTCGCACTCCTCGAAGACCCCGCCGGCGCCGTCGACGGTGGCGATGCCGACCCCGGCCGGATTGTCGACCGTGCAGCGGCGGGCGGTCGGGCGGGCCTGGCCGCGCACCTCGATCCCGGCCGCCGAGCGGGTCATGATCCGGAGGTCGAGCAGTTCCGGCGTGCCGTCCTCGACGAGCAGCGCGGGCGCCGCCACGTCCTGGCCCTCGATGTGCAGGTCCTGCACGATCGCCGACGCGCGCAGCGTCAGCGGCACCCCGTCCGGCGGCGCGATCCGCACCGGCCCCGCCCCGTCCTCCGGCCCCCGCAGCGTCACCGCCCGGGTCACGACGAGGTTCTCGCGGTACGTGCCGGGCGCGACGGTGAGGATGTCGCCGTCACCGGCCGCCTCCAGCGCGGCGGCGAGGGAGGCGTACTCGCCCGTGCGGCGCCGCCACCGCGACGTGCCGGTGTGCGTCACCTGGACCGTGCCCTGTGCCATGGGTGTGCTCTGCCCCCGCCTCGTGCGTCGACGCTGAACCGGATCCTGGAGTCCGGATCACGGATCCTGGATCACGGATCCCGGATCCCGGATCATGGATCCAATCTCCTGGATCCCGGATCCAACTTCCCGGATCCAATCTCTTGGATCGTGGATCCGATGCCCCACCGTAGCGCGCGCGGAGGCGCGGGGTTGACGGGTCGTCGAGCCGTACCCGGACGAGGCACGGAAGCTCAGCTTCCGGTGCCGGTGCGTCCCCAGTCGGGGCCGACCGAGGCCCATGCGCGGTCGAGGCGGGCGTAACGGCGGTGGCGGAGCCGTCGCATCACGAGCCGCCGGACGAGCTCGACGCCGAGTCCGGCGAGGACGGCGGCGGTCAGGGCGGCGACGAAGGCGTGGGCCCGGGCCGTGTCGCCGGCCAGCGGGGCGGTGACGGGGCGGCCGTCCCGGTCGGTCCAGAGGGAGAAGGTGTCGCCGGGCGTGGCGTTGGTCCGGGAGGTGGTGACGGTCCCGGTGCGGGTGGTGCCGTCGGGGGCGGTCCAGCGGGCCACCACCGCGCGCCGGAACCGCTGTTCGGCCGCCTGCTCGCTCGACGCGGCGGCGCTGGCCGGCGTCGGCGCGGTGCGGAGGACCCGGGCCGTGGTCTCCGCGCGCCCCTGCTGCTGGGCGTGGACCGCGCGCTGGAGGGAGTGCTGTGCGGAGCTGCCGACCGTCCAGCCGGCCACGGGCACCGCCACGCACAGCAGGACGGCGGCGGCGAGTGCCACCCACGCCTCGACCAGGTCCGTCGTCCGGCGCAGGGGATTGTGCCGCCAGCGCCAGAGTCCGGTGACTGCGCGCATGCCGGGACCCCCTCGTTCGTCGCTCCTTGGACGAGTGTGCCCGCGGGGCGCCCGGTTCGCCTGTCGAGCGAGAGGGGGACGGGGGAGAGGGCGGGGTCAGTCGAGGATCTTCACCGGGTCGCCGACGCGGACGGTGCCGCGGTGCTCGGGGATGAGGAGCTGGCCGAAGACGAGCTTGCCGTTCAGGTTGCGGTGCCGTCCCAGCGTCCGCAGGGGCTCCTTGCCCCGCTCGGCGGTGGTCTGGTCGGTGGTGGTCACCACGCACCGCCCGCAGGGCTTCGCCACCCGGAAGGTCACGTCGCCCACGGCCAGCCGGGTCCACCCGTCCTCCGCCCACGGCGCGGTCCCGTCGACGACCAGGTTCGGGCGGAAGCGGGTCATCGGCAACGGGCCCTCGTGGGCGCGGTCGCCCTGCTCGACGAGGGCGTTGAGGGCGTCGAGGGAGGCGGTGGAGGTGACGAGCAGCGGGTAGCCGTCGGCGAGGCTGACGGTGTCGCCGGGGAGCGAGTGGGCGGGGTCCACCGGGCGCCGGTGCTCGGGCGCGTCCAGGTGCACGAGCCGCGCGTCGGTCTCCAGATGGGCGGAGAACCAGGCGGCGGCCGCCTCCCCGGCGGGCACCGTCTCCACGGTCTTGTCGAAGATGTCCATGGTGAGCGTGGCCGAGGGCTCCGGCACCGGGACCAGGAGCGGCTCGAGCCCGGGCGCGGTCAGCCGCAGGCCGCCGTCCGGAAGGGGTTCGGCGGCCGCGAGGGCCAGCCGCGGGTGGCGGCGCTGGGTCATGACCGTGCCCGTGGCGTCGACGACCGCCCACCGGCGGTCGTGCGCGAGGCCCCAGGGCTGCACCTCGGCCTCCGCGCGGTCGAGCGCGCGGAGGGCCTTCACCGGATGGACGTGGACGGAGCGGAGGACGGGATCAGACATGCCCTCATCCTGCCAGCCGCTCCGCCACCGGTGGGGCAGGCTCCGCGCCGGTCAGTAACCGCCGCCCTGGTACGGGCGGTTGTACGGGTCCTGGTACTGCGCGGGAGCCGGGACCGGCGCCGGTGCGGGGCGCGGGGCGGCCGGGCGCATCGCCTCGTAGCCGGTGGCCATCGGGCGGGGCTGCTGCGGGACCGGTCCCCCCGGGTAGCCGCGCGGCGGCGCGGGCTGCTGGGGGATGTACGGCGTGGGCGCCGGCTGCAGCGGCGCGGGCGCCATCTGCGGGGCCGGCTGCGGGTATCCGTACCCGCCGCCGCCGTGGTACGCGGGCGCCGGCTGGGGAGACGGCGCCGACGGGAGGGCGGGCAGCGCCGCCGGCAGCGCCGGCAGGTAGGAACCGGTCGGCATGGGGGCCTGGTAGCCGACGGGGGCCTCGTACGCGGCGGGCACTCGGATCGGGGCGATCTGAGGCGTGCCCCGCTCCGCGACCAGGGAGTCGTAGATAGGGGTGTCCGGGAAGGACGGCGCGGTCTGGTAACCGCCTCCATAGCTGGAGCGGGGGGAGGTCATGGCACATAAGTTAAGCCCACGATCTGCCGATTGGGGAGCCTGCTCATCACCTTCTTTGACAGGGTTCTGACGGCCGCGGATCCCCAACCCGAGCGAACACGTCAAAAACGGGCAGGCCGTTGTTCCAAGATCGCGCAAAACCCGAGCTGAGAGGGGGTTACCGGCGGGTCGGCGCACGGGACGCCGAGGAGTGCGCCCGGTATGAAGAACGGATAAAGAAAAGGCGACCGGAAGGAGTGGGAGAAGTGATCTTGGGTATGCCGAATCGTCAATCCGGCACCCGAGGGCATCCCGCGCACGCGCCGAATTCGCCGCGTTACTCCCCGTGTCGGGAAGCGAATTCACCGCCTTCCGCCGCGCGGCTTCCCGAGTAGACCCGCCCCTTCCATGCCCCGCCCCGGCCCCGGTAGTGCCGCACCGCCGAATCCACCGTCATCGACAGATAGAGCAGAGCCGTGAACGGCAGCAGCGGAGCCGTCCACGGAGTCAGACGGTAGTACCGGAGCGTCGGCATGTACGTCCCCGCCATCACCGCCCACGCCGCCCCGCCCGCCCACGCGGCCGGCGCGTCCCCGGACGCCAGCCCCGCCACCAGCGCGCCCGGCGGCACCGCATAGACCAGCACGAGCCCGGCGACCGTCCCCAGGAGCAGCAGCGGCTCGTACCGGAGCTGGGCGTACGCGCTCCGCGTCACCATCCGCCACAGCTCCCCGAGCCCCGGATACGGACGCACCGAGTCCACCCGCTCGGCGAGCCCCAGCCAGATCCGGCCGCCGACCGCCCGCACCGCCCGCGCCAGCGCCACGTCGTCGATGACCGCCGTACGGATCGCCTCCGGCACCCCGGCCGCCACCGCCGTCTCCGTCCGCAGCAGCACACAGCCCCCGGCCGCCGCCGTCGCGCGCGGCCGGGCCGCGTTGATCCAGCGGAACGGATAGAGCTGGGCGAAGAAATAGACGAAGGCCGGGACCACCAGCCGCTCCCAGAAGCTCGCCACCCGCAGCCGCGCCATCTGCGAGACGAGATCCCGGTCGTCGTCCAGCGCGGCGGCCACCAGCCGGCGCAGGCTGTCGGGCTCATGGGCGATGTCCGCGTCCGTCAGGAGCAGGAACTCCGGCCCCCGCGCGCGTGCCAGCGCCATCCCGTGCCGCAGCGCCCACAGCTTCCCCGTCCACCCCGGCCCCGGTTCCCCCGGCGAGGCCACCGTCAGCGGCAGCCCGCCGTGGCGCGCGGCCAGCTCGGCGGCGAGCCGGCCGGTCCCGTCCGCGCTCCCGTCGTCGACCAGGATCACCTCGGCCCGGCCCGGATAGTCCTGGGCCAGCAGCGACGGCAGGCTCAGCGGCAGGACCCCGGCCTCGTCCCGCGCGGGCACCACCACGACGACCCCGGGCCAGTCCTCCGGAGCCACGCGCGCGTGGCTCCGGCCCGGCCGCGGCAGGCGCTGGTCCGTGCGCCAGAAGAAGCCCTGGCCGAGCAGGAGCCAGACCCAGACGGCCAGGGAGACGCACGCGAACCAGGCAAGGGTGCTCATTCGCCGCAGTCTGCCCCAGAACGCCGGGGATACCGGGCCCATCGGCTAGGGTGACCGGGTGAAGATCGCGCTCATGGACTCCGGAATCGGCCTCCTCCCGGCAGCCGCCGCGGTGCGTCGGCTGCGCCCGGACGCCGAGCTGCTGCTCTCGAACGACCCCGACGGCATGCCCTGGGGACCGCGTACCGTCGAGGACCTCACCGGGCGCGCCCTCGCGGTCGCCCGCGCCGCCGCCGCCCACCGGCCGGACGCGCTGATCGTGGCCTGCAACACCGCCACCGTGCACGCCCTCCCGGCCCTGCGCGCCGCCCTCGAACCGGGCATCCCGGTCATCGGCACCGTGCCCGCGATCAAGCCGGCCGCAGCGGCCGGCGGCAAGGTCGCCATCTGGGCGACCCCCGCCACCACCGGCAGCCCCTACCAGCGCGGACTCATCCGCGAGTTCGCCGCGGGCGCCGAGGTCACCGAGGTGCCCTGCCCCGGCCTCGCCGACGCCGTCGAGCACGCCGACCCCGAGGCCATCGACCGCGCCGTCGCCGCCGCCGCCGAGCTCACCCCGCCGGACGTCCGCGCCCTCGTCCTCGGCTGCACCCACTACGAACTCGTCGAGGACCGCATCCTCGCCGCCCTGGCCCCCCGCCGCCGCCCCGGGCTGCCGCCGCTCGTCTTCCACGGCTCCGCCGACGCCGTCGTCGCCCAGGCCCTCCGCCGCATCGGCGCCGGACCCGCCCCCGCCGCCGAGCCGACCGGCACCCTCTCCGTGCTGCTGAGCGGCCGCCCCGGCCCGCTCCCGGCCGCCGCCCTCGACTACGCCGCCGGGCGGCTCATCGCCGCCGCCCCGGCCCCCTCGCTCTGACCCCTCGCTCCCGGTAGCCGGACGACTGCGCTCCGGCGCGCTGAACCGGACATGACTGGGTAGTCTTCCCGATATGAGGCAATCCGGGCAGCAGCATGCCGGCGGGCGCCCGCCCGCCGTGTGGACCGGCCGCGCGACCAACCGCTTCCAGTGGATCGCCGCCGGCGCCGGAGCCGCCTGCATGGCGCTCGGGATCACCCTCGCCGTCGAATCCCCCTGGACCTCCGGCATCGCCGCCCTCGTCATGGCCGTCGTCGGCTGCGTCGCGGCCGGACTCCTCGTCCTCTTCGGCACCCTCGCCTTCGTCCACGTGGAGGTACGCGTCGACGACCGCGCCATGGAGGTCCGCTGCGGCCACATCGGCGTCCCCCGCCGGACCATCCCCTTCACCGAGGTCGTCGACGCCGACTACGCCCCCACGGTCACCCCCCGCCAGTGGGGCGGCTGGGGCTACCGCTGGCGCCCCGACCGCGGCACCGCCGTCGTCGTCCGCCGCGGCGAGGGCCTGGTGCTGCGGCTGGCCGACGGACGCACCTTCACCGTCACCGTCGACGGCGCCAAGGGAGCGGTCGAGTCCATCCGCGGCCACCTCCGCCACCCCACCCCGCCCCAGACCCCCACCGGCGCCTGACGGACACGCGCGCGTGGGACGGGCCGAGCGGGCCGGGCGCGGCGACCGCCCCCGTACCGTGCCGGACCAGGCGTCAACAGGCACGCCCCGTACACTCCGCAAGGTGAGCACCACCATCACCCCCGAAGCGGCCGGAGCCGCCGACGACACCCCCGCGACCGAGGGCCGGTCGCGCCGCCTCGGCCCGGCCGCGCGGTTCGTCCGCCCCGGAGCGGCCCTGCTCTCCGGCGTCCTGCTCTACCTGAGCTTCCCGCCGCGCCCCCTGTGGTGGCTCGCGCTGCCCGCCTTCGCCCTCCTCGGCTGGAGCCTGTACGGGCGGCGCCTCCGCGCCGGCTTCGGCCTCGGCTACCTCGCCGGGCTCGGCTTCCTCCTGCCGCTCCTCGTCTGGACCGGCGAAGAGGTCGGACCGGTGCCCTGGCTCGCCCTCGCCGCCATCGAGGCCCTCTTCGTCGCCGCCGCCGGACTCGGCATCGCCGCCGTCTCCCGACTGCCGTGGTGGCCGGTCTTCGCCGCCGGCGTCTGGATCCTCGGCGAGGCGGCACGCGCGCGCGTGCCCTTCGGCGGGTTCCCCTGGGGCAAGATCGCCTTCGGCCAGGCCGACGGGATCTTCCTGCCCCTCGCCGCCGTCGGCGGCACCCCCGGGCTCGGCTTCGCGGTCGCCCTGTGCGGCTTCGGCCTCTACGAGGCGGTCCGCCTGGTCCGCCTCCACCGCTCGACCGGCGCCGTCCCGCGCGGACCGCTCGCCGCCGCCGCGCTCTCCGTCCTCGTCCCGGTCACCGGCGCCGTCGCCGCCCTGCCGCTCGTCAGCGACGCCCCCGAGGACGGCACCGCCACCGTCGCCGCCATCCAGGGCAACGTGCCCCGCCTCGGCCTCGACTTCAACTCCCAGCGGCGCCAGGTCCTCGACAACCACGCCGCGCGCACCCGCGAACTCGCCGCCGAGGTGAAGGCCGGGACGAAGCCCCAGCCGGACTTCGTCCTGTGGCCGGAGAACTCCTCCGACATCGACCCGTACGCCAACCCCGACGCCGCCGCCGTCATCGAGGGCGCCGTCGAGGCCGTCAAGGCCCCCACGGTCATCGGCGCCGTGATCTCCCCGCCCACCGGCAAGCTCCGCAACACCCTCATCCAGTGGGAGCCCGGCAAGGGACCCGTCGCCACCTACGACAAGCGGCACGTCCAGCCGTTCGGCGAGTACATCCCGATGCGCTCGGTCGTCCGACTCTTCAACAGCAACGTGGACCGCGTGGCACGCGACTTCGGCCCCGGGAACAAGGTCGGCGTCTTCGACCTCGCCGGCACCGAGGTCGGCCTCGCCACCTGCTACGAGGCCGCCTTCGACTGGGCCGTCCGCGACACCGTCACCCACGGGGCGCAGCTGCTCACCGTCCCCAGCAACAACGCCACCTTCGGCCACAGCGAGATGACCTACCAGCAGCTCGCCATGTCGCGGGTGCGGGCCGTGGAGCACAGCCGCGCGGTCGTCGTCCCGGTCACCAGCGGCGTCAGCGCCGTGATCCGCCCCGACGGCGAGATCGTCTCCAGGACGGCGATGTTCACCCCGGACTACCTGGTCGAGGAGGTGCCGCTGCGGTCCACGCAGACCCCCGCGACCCGGCTCGGCACCCTCCCGGAGGCCCTCCTCGCCGCGGTCGCCGCCGCCGGACTCGGCTGGGCCGCGGCCCGTGCCGTACGGGCCCGGCGCGCGCGGGCCTGAGCCCCGGGACCGCCCCGGCGGATGATCTAGGGTCGACCGCATGGCTACCCCTGACTTCATCCGAGAACTCCGCAGGACCGCCGGGCACCAGCTGCTCTTCCTGCCCGGCGTCAGCGCCGTCGTCTTCGACGACCGCGGCCGGATCCTCCTCGGACGGCGTGCCGACACCGGGGCGTGGGCCGTGATCGGCGGCATCGTCGACCCCGGCGAACAGCCCGCCGACTGCGTGGTCCGCGAGGTCGAGGAGGAGACCGGGGTGGTCTGCGTGCCCGAGCGGGTCCTCCTGGTGGAGACCCTGCGCAAGCCCGTCGTCTACGCCAACGGCGACATCTGCCAGTACATGGACGTGGCCTTCGCCTGCCGGGCCGTCGGCGGCGAGGCCCGGGTCAACGACGACGAGTCGATCGACGTCGGCTGGTTCGCGGTCGACGCGCTCCCTGAGCTGAAGGGCTTCTCCCACCGCCGGATCGAGAAGGCGCTCGTTGACGAACCGACATGGTTCCGCACCACACACGGCGGCTGAAGCATGGGCCGCGGGCACATCGGCGCGGGGGCGGGCCCTTCATAGGGTGCGGAGCATGAGCGTCCCCGTCGCCCCCGCCGCCCTCGCCCTCGACCTGCAGGGCCGCACCGCGCTCGTCACCGGCGCGGCCGGCGGCATCGGCCGCGCCTGCGCACTGCGGCTCGCCGCCGCCGGGGCCCGGGTCAGAGCCGTCGACCGGGCCGCCGAGGGGCTGGCGGAACTGACCGCCCGGGCCGGCGGCCTCCCCGGGACCGTGGAAGCCCGGCTGCTCGACCTCACCGACCTGGACGCCGCCGAGGAGGCCGCGGCCGGCACCGACATCCTCGTCAACAACGCCGGACTCCAGCTCGTCCGGCCCATCGAGGCCTTCCCGACCGACGTCTTCCACACCGTCCTCACCGTGATGCTGGAAGCCCCCTTCCGGCTCATCCGCGGCGCCCTCCCGCACATGTACGCCCAGGGCTGGGGCCGCATCGTCAACCTCTCCTCCGTGCACGGCCTGCGGGCCTCCGCCTACAAGTCGGCCTACGTGGCCGCCAAGCACGGCCTGGAGGGCCTCTCCAAGACCGCCGCCCTGGAAGGCGCCCCGCACGGCGTCACCTCCAACTGCGTCAGCCCCGGCTACGTCCGCACCCCGCTCGTCGAACGGCAGGTCGCCGACCAGGCGGCCGCCCACGGCATCCCCGAGGACCGCGTCCTCGCCGAGGTCCTGCTCGCCGACTCGGCGCTCAAGCGGCTCGTCGAGCCCGAGGAGGTCGCCGAGGCCGTCGCCTACCTCTGCAGCCCGCAGGCGTCCTTCGTCACCGGCACCTCCCTCACCCTCGACGGCGGCTGGACCGCCCACTAGGCCGATGCGCCCCCGGCACCGGTCGTCCACAGGCTTCGTCCACAGGGGTGGTGCGGGCCCACCTCCGCCGGGTATCCCTGTGTCCATGTCCCACGAACACGTCTCCTATCTGGAACTCCTCACCCGGGGAGCCGCCACGGAGGCATACGACCGGCCCGTGCTCCTCGCCCGCGCGAGCGGCGCGGGCCCCGAGGCGCTGGCCGGGCTCGAAGAGGCCAAACAGCTCGCCCTGCGCGTCCGCGCCGAGCTGGAGGGCCGGCGGCGGCGCGAGGCCGAGCTGTCCGCCCTCTTCGCGACCGCCCACGACCTCGCGGGACTCCGCGACCTCGACGCGGTGCTGCGCGCCATTGTCCAGCGCGCCCGCGCCCTCCTCGGCACCGAGGTCGCCTACCTGAGCCTCAACGACCCGGCGGCGGGCGACACCTACATGCGGGTCACCGAGGGCTCCGTCTCCGCCCGCTTCCAGCAGCTCAGGCTCGGCATGGGAGAAGGACTCGGCGGGCTGGTCGCGCAGACCGCCCGCCCCTACGTCACCGACGACTACTTCGACGACGAGCGCTTCCAGCACACCCGCACCATCGACACCGCCGTCCGCGACGAGGGCCTCGTCGCCATCCTCGGCGTGCCGCTCAGCCTCGGCAGCCAGGTCATCGGGGTGCTGTTCGCCGCCGACCGCCGGGCCAGGGTCTTCGAGCGCGAGCAGGTCGCCCTCCTCGGCTCCTTCGCCGCCCACGCGGCCGTCGCCATCGACACCGCCAACCTGCTCGCCGAGACCCGCTCCGCCCTCGCCGAGCTGGAGCGGGCCAACGACATCATCCGCGAGCACAGCGCCGTCATCGAGCGCGCCTCCGAGGTCCACGACCGCCTCTCCGAGCTGGTCCTGCGCGGCGGCGGCGTCCACGACGTCGCCGACGCCGTCTCCGAGGTCCTCGGCGGCACCGTCGAGTTCACCGAGACCGCCGCGGGCCCCGCCCGCCGCGCCGGCGGCCACGCGGTCCGCGACGGCGACGACTGGGTCGCCGCCGTCTCCGCCGGCGGCGAGCACCTGGGCGCGCTCGTCCTGCGCGGCCGGCCCGACCTCGACCCCGTCGACCTGCGCACCCTGGAGCGGGCCGCGCTCGTCACCTCCCTGCTGCTGCTCGCCCGCCGCTCGGCCGGCGAGGCCGAACAGCGGGTCCGGGGCGAGCTGCTCGACGACCTCCTCGACGCCCCCGACCGCGACCGCCGCCTGCTCCGCGAGCGCGCCGCCCGCCTCCGTACCGACAGCGACGCCCCGCACGTGGTGCTCGCCGCCCGCGTCGACCGGACCGCCCCCGACGGCGGCACCGAGCCGTCCGGCCGGGAGAGCGCCGACCGGCAGCGGCTCTGGTCCGCCGCCTCCCACCTCGCCGCCACCCGCCACGGCCTCGCCTCCGCCCGCGACGGCGGCACCGTCCTGCTGCTGCCGCTGGGCCCCGGCGAGGACGCCCCCGAACTGGCCCGGCAGACCGCCGCCCAGCTGGGCGGCGCCCTGCGCGAACCCGTCACCGTCGGAGCCTCCGCGCCGGTACGGGCCCCGCTCGACCACCCGGACCAGGTGGCCGGCGCGTACCAGGAGGCCCGCCGCTGCCTCGACGCGCTGCGGCTGCTGCACCGCGCGGGCGAGGGCGCGGCGGCCGAGGACCTCGGCTTCCTGGGCCTGCTGCTCGCCGACGGGCGGGACATCGGCGGCTTCGTCGAGCGGACGATAGGCCAGGTCGTCGCGTACGACGGGCGCCGCGGCACCGATCTGGTGCGCACCCTGGACGCCTACTTCGCCAGCGGCATGAGCCCGGCCCGTACCAAGGACGACCTGCACGTCCACGTGAACACGGTGGCCCAGCGGCTGGAGCGGGTGGGCCGGCTCCTCGGCCCGGACTGGCAGTCGCCGCCCCGCGCCCTGGAGATACAGCTGGCGCTCCGCCTGCACGCCCTGTCCGCACCGGCCGCCCGCGCCTGACCCGGGGGCGTCAGGACGGCGTAGGCGAGGAAGGAGAGCAGCGTGCCGACGAGCGTGTCCGCACCGTGTCCGCGCGACACGCCCGTGTCGATCAGGCCCTGAAGGCCGGACCGTGCTACGGTTGAGGTGTTGCAGTTGTGGTACCCATGAACCTATGTGCGCCTGACCGGAATGTTTTTCCGCAGGCGCATTATTCGTTTTACCGGCATCTCCGGATGGGGCCTCTGCCTTACAGAAGGAGACAGTCATGGCACAGGGAACCGTGAAGTGGTTCAACTCGGAGAAGGGCTTCGGCTTCATCGAGCAGGACGGTGGCGGTCCGGACGTGTTCGCCCACTACTCGAACATCGCCACCCAGGGCTTCCGTGAGCTCCAGGAGGGCCAGCGGGTCACGTTCGACGTCACGCAGGGCCAGAAGGGCCCGCAGGCGGAGAACATCGTCCCCGCCTGATCACCGGACGCTGTAGTCCGTAGCTCACCGGGGTGGGCCCCCGGGTGGTTGGGGGGCCGGGGTGTTTTTGTATGGGTGGTGGGGCAGCGCGGGGCCCCCCGGGGCGGGGGGGGGGGGTGGGGGGGGGCGGGGCGCGCGGGGGGCGGTGCACCCCGGGCGCGC